>JAILJL010000144.1 GCA_024694785.1 Lachnospiraceae bacterium | reverse complement strand
TCCGCCAATATCAACGTGCTTTTCTTCCATATGCCGTATATTAAGAATACGATACATGTCGGCGATACCTTCGTGTTTTACGGCAAAATTTCAAAGAAAAACGGTAATCGCTCCATGGTTCAGCCGCGAATGTTTGCCGTTGACGAATATGATAATATCAGAAAAGCTCCCGTGCCGGTATATCATCTGACACAGGGCATCAGCAATAATTTTTTTACCAAATATGTAAAGGAAGCCTTAAACTATGCCTGCCTTCTTGATGATTATCTGCCCGACACCGTAATAAGCAATAATAATTTGACAGACAAGGAAACAGCCGTCAGAAGCATGCATTTTCCTGCTGATTTTGATGAACTTATCAAAGCAAGAAACAGAATCGTGTTCGAGGAATTCTTTCTGTTTCTCCTTAAAATCGAAATCAATAAGGAGAACGTATTACATAACGGTATTTCACTCATACATAAAGAGAAAGTTCTGGAAATATCGAATAATCTCGGCTTTACGCTGACTAAGGGTCAGCAGAGCGCATTAACGGATATATTAAGCGATCTTACCGATGATATACCGATGCAAAGATTATTACAAGGAGACGTAGGCTCCGGTAAAACGATCGTTGCATTCCTTTCGATGTTGGATGCTGCTTTTTCCGGATATCAGTCAATTCTTATGGCACCTACCGAAGTACTTGCAATACAGCACTACGAGAAGCTTTGTGCTTTTATAAAAGCGCAAAACCTTGATTTTAACGTATATCTTTTGACCGGAAGCATCAGTGCAAAGGAAAAAGTCCAAATTAAGGAAAATATAGAAAAAGACCTAAATGCTCTTGTAATAGGAACCCACGCTTTACTCGAAGAAGATGTGTTATTGCCTAATCTTGCCCTTGTAATTACCGACGAACAGCATAGATTTGGCGTAAGGCAACGTGAAACCATGTTTCGTAAAGGAAATAATCCCCATGTGCTTGTAATGTCGGCGACACCTATACCGAGAACCCTTTCGATAATTCTTTACGGAGACCTTAAAGTGTCTTTGATAGAAGAGCTCCCTTCGAATCGAATTCCTATCAAGAATTGTGTTGTTAACAGGACTTACAGGAATAAAAGCTATGAATTCATAGAAGAAGAGATTAAAAAAGGGCATCAGGCATATATAATATGTCCACTTGTATCAGAATCCGAAGGGTTAAATCTATGCGATACGGAAAGCTACTATAGCGCAATGGTGGATTATTACAAAGACAGAGTAAAAGTCGGCATATTAAATGGTAAAATGCGTCCGAAGGACAAAACCAGGATAATGGAGAACTTTAAAAACAAAAAAATCGATCTCCTTATAAGTACAACAGTAGTCGAAGTCGGAGTCGATGTTCCGAATGCAACCGTTATGATGATTGAAAATGCCGAGAGATTCGGTCTTGCCCAGCTCCATCAGTTAAGAGGGCGAATAGGTAGGGGCGAAAGCCAGTCATATTGTATTTTTATGCAAAGTAATAATGGAGAGATCAATAAACGTCTCAAAATACTAAACGAAAGCAATGACGGGTTCTACATTGCCAATATGGACCTTAAATTAAGGGGCCCGGGGGACGTATTCGGAATACGTCAAAGCGGTGAGCTTGACTTTGCGGTAGCGGACATATATAACGATATTGATGTATTAAAAGCCGCTTCTTGTGAAGTTTCGAAAATAAAAGATGCTGCAACAATCTCAAAGTATAGAGAATTATTGCAGCAGCAGACACTTAATCTTTAATTAAAGTAAGATGATTTAACGACGGCGTAATTGTCATGGAGTAATTCGTATAGTATACGACGAATCCCGGCTTTGCGCCGTTTGGCTTTTTTACTTTTGCTTTAATAAGGTAATCGACTTCTACTTTATCATTGTCGCGTCCTTTTGAATAAAATGCAGCAGCGGCGGCAGCATCCATATACGCCTTGTCTGTAGGCTCTTTTCCGTTTGTGATAAGAATCACATGGGAACCCGGTATTTTCTTTGCGTGAAACCAGTAATCGTTATTTTTGGCAAATTTAAACGTCAGTTCATCATTCTGTGTATTATTCTTGCCTATGTAGATCTCGAATCCCTCATCCGTAACATAGTGAAGCGGAGCGCTTTTATATTTATCTTTTTTCCCCTGAGAATGCTTTTTAATATATCCTTCCTTTGTCAGCTCATCTTTGATGGCTTTTACATCATCTTCATTATCAGCCATATCAAGACAGGATAACACGGAATCAAGGTATTCTATATCATTTTTTGTCTCTTCAATCTGCATATCCAAAGCTTCTTTTGTTCGTTTAAGCTTATTATATCTGTCGAAAAATTTGGCTGCATTTTCCATTACGGTCCTGGTATTATCAAGCGGTATCGTAATATCTTCATTCGTATAATAATTGACGCAGGTAAATTCTTTTGCACCCGGCGTTACATTATAACCGTAGGTATGAAGCATCTCGCCGTAGATTCTGTATTTGTCCCTTGTCTCGGTATCTTTTAATTGCTTTGCCTGTAAGTCAAGCTTTTTAACATTTCTCTCAAGAGCCTGAGTAACAAGAGTACGAAGCTCTGCGGATTTTTGTCTGTTTCTTAAATACTTCTCTTTTTCAAGATAGAAGTCTTCAAGGGCGACAGAGAGAGAATCATATTCTTTCTTTCCGTAAGCGGAAAGGCTTTCGTAAGAGAAACATGTATATTCGTACGGCTTATTTCCGTCAAAATAGATACCCGGATTAAAAGCGCAGGAACTTACATCATCAAAATAATTATTGAATGTATGTAATATATGCACTTTCTCAATATCGGTTAAAGATTCCGTAATCCTGTCAGGATCTATGGAAGCTCTGATAAGAATTTCAATTGCAGCAGTATTGCTTACACCTGTAAAAGAACCGGAAAGTACTTTCATCACGGAAGTAGGTTTCGTTAATATACCGTTAAACTCATCTTGTGTTACCGTTAAAGGATTAATCTTGTCCATTGTATTCGGAACAAAATAATTGCGTCCCGGCAAAACTTCTCTTATTGATGACACAGAAGACGGAACATGCTTTATGGCATCAAGTATCATATTATTGTCATCCGTAAATATGATATTGGAGTACTTGCCCATAAGTTCGATAATAAGATGTTTGATGCAAAGATCGCCCATTTCATTTAAGTGTTCAAGTTTAAAATCAATAATACGCTCAAATGAAGGCTGTGTAACATCGATAATTCTTGCATTTCCGATATGCTTTCTCAAAAGCATACAAAACGCCGGAGCTGTTATGGGATTATTTTTCTTATTCTCCGTAAAATAAACAAGCGGAAGAGAAGCACTTGCCGACATAAGAAGCATTTTCTGCTCATGAGAGTTTTTGAGCGTTATTATTAAAGCATCCTTTTCAGGCTGCGTTATTTTCGTTATTCGTCCGTCCAGAAAACCGGTTCTGATTTCATTAACAATTCCTGCTACGGTTATTCCGTCAAATGCCATATCAAACCTCGTAAAATGTAATTAAAAGTTATTGTTTTCAAGCAATAATTATACCCGTTATGTTGACTTAAAACAAGAATGTATCTATAATATATATATCTATGCACATAGTGAGAATGGGAAATGGTGCATGGAACTTTTTTAAGTGAATAAGGAGAAGCCATGTTAAGAAGTATGACAGGTTTCGGCCGCGCTGAGACCATCAATGAGCAGCATAAGTTCAGCGTTGAACTTAAGGCCGTTAACCACAGATATCTTGACCTTAACGTCAAGATGCCTAAGAAGCTTAATATGTTCGAGAACCAGATAAGAGCACTGGTCAAGAATTATATTGAGCGCGGTAAAGTAGACTTATACATTTCTTTCGAGGATTATACCGAAGAAAAAGCTCTTGTTAAGTACAACAAAGAAATCGCGGGAGAATACCTTGATTTCTTAAAGCAAATGAGCAAAGATTTCAACCTTGAAAATGATATCAGAGTATCTTCCTTATCAAGATTCCCTGAAGTTTTCACTATGGAAGAATTGGAAATTGATGAAGAGGCTTTATTTACCGAATTGAGCGTAGTTCTTGAGAATGCTTTAAAGAGTTTTGTTGAAGCAAGAGAAGTTGAAGGCGAGAAATTAAAGACCGATCTGCTTTCAAAGCTTGACGAAATGAACGGATATGTTGATTTCATCGAGAAGCGTTCTCCGCAGATAATCGAAGAATACAAGAATAGGCTTGTGGAGAAAATACAGATTCTTCTTGGCGATAATAAAGTGGATGATTCAAGAATCGCACAGGAAGTTACAATCTATGCCGACAAGGTATGTGTTGACGAAGAGATTGTGCGCCTAAAGAGTCATATAGATGCTATGCGTAAAGCGCTTTTATGCGGTGAAAGCGTGGGGCGTAAGCTCGATTTCATAGCACAGGAGATGAATAGAGAAGCCAATACCACACTTTCCAAATCCACGGATCTTGAAATAACCAATATCGGTATCGATCTTAAGACACTTATAGAGAAAATAAGAGAACAGATTCAGAATATCGAATAAGGAGAGCATATGAACAAAAAAGGTGTATTAGTTGTTTTTTCGGGTTTCTCGGGCTCCGGCAAGGGAACAATTATGAAAAAGCTCATAGAGCAGCATTCCGATACATATGCGCTTTCCGTATCGGCAACAACCCGTAATCCACGTGAAGGCGAGCGTGATGGTGTTGAATATTTCTTTAAGACAATTACCGAATTCGAATTACTTATAGATAATGACGAGATGCTTGAATATGCAAATTATGCGGGCAACTATTACGGTACCCCTAAGGCATATGTTGAAAAGAAGCTTAATGAAGGATACGATGTTATACTTGAGATAGAGACTCAGGGCGCTTTAAAAGTTAAAGCAAAGTATCCCGACACATTGCTTATGTTCGTAACTCCTCCTACGGCAGATATATTATATGACCGTTTAAAGGGAAGAGGAACGGAGGATGACGAAGTAATCGCAAAGAGAATGGCGCAGGCCAAAGTCGAAGCCGAAGTTATTGACAAATACGATTACATCGTAATTAATGATGATATTGATGAATGTGTTAATCACGTTCATGAAATAATTAAAAATACACACGACCGTACAGTATTCAGAGCCGATACAATCGACGCTTTGAAAAAAGGTCTTACCAAATACTAAAGGAGAGATTAAAATGTTACATCCATCTTATGTAGATCTTATGCAGGTAGTTAACAGCGGAGTTGAAATAGGTGAGGAACCGGTAGTTAACAGCCGTTATTCCATCGTTATAGCTACCGCAAAACGTGCACGTCAGATTATTGACGGAGCAGAGCCTCGAGCTATAAGCACTTGCGGTAAGCCGTTCTCAACAGCAGTTGAAGAATTGTATCGCGGCAAGATTAAGATTATGACAGACGAGAAGGCTAATAAATAAGATTATGGACAGTGCCTTGCTTTAAGGCACTTTCTTTTAATTTTTGAATATAACGGGAGACAATATGAAATTATTCCTTGTATCTCTCGGATGCGACAAGAATCTTGTTGATTCCGAGAAACTCCTCGGCCGATTTAAAGAACAGGGATATACGCTTGCGGATGATGAATCCGAAGCAGATATCATTGTTATCAATACATGTGCTTTTATACATGATGCAAAAGAAGAGAGTATCAATACCATTCTTGAAATGGCCGAGCATAAAAAAGACGGCAAACTTAAAAAGCTTATTGTAACCGGTTGTCTTTCCGAGCGCTATCACGATGAATTCGCCAAAGAGTTACCTGAAGTTGACGAAATAATTCCGATGAAAGAGCTTTTTACGCTTAACAGCGAAAGAATACTTTCAACGCCGGGACATTATGCGCATCTTAAGATTGCGGAGGGTTGTAACAAGAATTGCGCGTATTGCGTAATTCCGTCGATTCGCGGCAAATACGTATCATACCCGCTTGAAAATCTGGTTAAAGAGGCGGAAAAGCTTGCGGAATATGGCGTAAAAGAGCTTATCCTTGTTGCGCAGGAGACCACCATGTACGGTGTTGACCTTTACGGCAGGAAATCTTTGCACATTCTGCTTCGTAAGCTTAGCGAGATTCAAGGCATCAGATGGATAAGGATTATGTATTGTTATCCTGAAGAGATATATGATGAACTGATTGACGAGATGAAGAATAATGAGAAAATCTGTCATTATCTCGATATGCCTATACAGCATGCGTCGGATGAAGTCTTACATGACATGAACAGGCGCACAAATAAAGCTGAGCTTACCGAAAGAATTGCCAAGATAAGAGAAGAAATACCGGATATAACCTTACGTACGACTCTTATCTGCGGATTCCCGGGTGAGACAGAAGAAAACCACAAAGAGCTTGTTAAATTTGTTAAAGACATGCAATTCGACCGCCTTGGATGTTTTACTTTTTCTCCGGAAGAAGGCACCAAGGCATTCGATATGGACAATCAGATAGAAGAAGATATTAAAGAAGCTTACAAAGATGAGATTATGTCCGTATCCGAAAAGGTTATTATGAAGAAGAACAAATCTCGTATCGGAAATAAATTAACCTGCATTGTTGAAGGAAAAGTTCCGGACGAAGATACTTATATTGCACGAAGTTATATGGATGCTCCCGACATCGACGGATATGTATTTGTCGAATGCGACCATGAGCTTCTTACGGGAGAATTTATTAATGTCCGTATAACCGGTGCTTACGAATATGATTTATTGGGAGAACTTGAAAATGAACTTACCTAACAAACTTACCGTTTTTCGTGTATTGTTAATACCTTTCTTCGTAGTTGCGATGCAGCCTTTTGTGCCTTACGGTACGATAATCGCATTGATAATCTTCATAGTTGCAAGTCTTACGGACTTGTTCGACGGCAAAATTGCAAGAAAGTATAATCTTATTACCAATTTCGGCAAACTTATGGATCCTCTTGCCGACAAATTGCTTGTATGTACTGCAATGATTTGTCTTATGGATATTGACAGACTTCCTGCAATTGCAGTTATTATAATTATCGCAAGAGAATTTATAATATCGGCAGTCCGCCTGGTTGCCGCATCGGAAAAT
>JAILJL010000111.1 GCA_024694785.1 Lachnospiraceae bacterium | reverse complement strand
GCAGGCTTCTAAGGCTGTTAACGCAGGTGGTGTTGCATGTTCATCACTCGAAATGACTCAGAACGCTGAGCATCTTCCTTGGACACTTGAGGAAGTTGATGAGAAGCTTCAGAGAATCATGAGAGGTATCTTCCGTGCTTGTGATGAGGCTGCTAGAGAGTATAATGTTACAACTTCTAATGGCAAGCCTAACTACGTAGCAGGTGCTAACCTTGCAGGTTTCAAGAAGGTTGCAGACGCTATGATGCAGCAGGGTATTGTTTAAGGAGAGTTTCGCGTAGCGGGATTAAGCATGTATTTTACGCCGAGGGTTTTAACCCTCGGCGTTTTTTATAAAATTGCAATTCTTTACAAAGACACACTTAAATGCTAATATCAGATATAGGTAATATATCTTAAAGGAGGTTTATAATATATGGCTTTTGATTCAAGAGATCTGAAGAATTTTGTTGATAAAGTGGGAGATACATTGTCGGAGGCAGGCAGGAACTTATCCGCAACAACCAAGACTGTTATAGATGTAACTCCTCTTACATTAAAGCTTAAAGAGAAGGAAAGCTACCTTGAGAAGCAGTATTTCGAGCTTGGAATTCTCTATTATCAGGATCATGAGAAGGATGAGAACCCTGAATATGAGCAGCTTGCAAGGATTACTGCAATAAGAGACGAGATTAAGGAAGTGCGTTCGAAGATTGCGGAGGTAAGAGGCAAGGAGACTTGTCCTTCATGCGGTGAGTATCTTGAGAAGGGACATACCTATTGCCCGCATTGCGGAACCAAGATTAGAGTTTAATAGGATTATTATAAGGCAGAGCGAGAGCTCTGTCTTTTTTATTTTAAATTTGTTCGCCTTTATCGTACAAAGTCTTAAATAATAATAAACTTTGCTTTTTCTATTTACAAGCAGAGAAAAACAATGTATAGTAAGACCATCTTAAGGCGTTGCTTTACATAAGCTCGTATCAGGTGCCCGGATTCGGGAGTTTTTCCAATTTACATAATTTAATAGCTGTAGAGTTTTTACGGGGTAAGTGTATCCGCCTTTAGGGATAATACTATATTTATGTAGCGAAAGGAGTAAAGGATGAAAGAGATTTTTGAACAGTATGGAGGAGCTATCATAACAGTCGTGGTAATACTCGCTTTGGTAGGAATAGTGACGGCACTTTTACAGCCGGATGGAGTTGTATATTCTGCACTTTCCAAGCTTATAACGGATTTTGCAGATAGCGCCGAGAAGGCAGCCAAGATCGGAGCCGAGATGAATGTATGGATCTTGTAATCGATAATCCAAAGGAATTATACGGACCGCTCTATGACATGATTGCTAATCCCGAGATTACGGATATTGATATATGTAATAGAGAAGTGTATTTTACCGATGTCGAAGGAAGAAGAATGAAGCTTAAAAGTTCGGTAAAACGGGATTTTGAAATGCAGTTTTGTATGAAGATAGCCAATCTTATGCAGAAGAACTTTAATCGCATGAATCCGCTGCTTGAGGCAGAGACAGATGCACTTCGTATAAGTATATTACATGAATCCGTGAGTATGGGAGGAAGGAGCATATCTATAAGGAAGTCACTTCCGGCAATAAGATATACGGCAAGTGAAGCTATCGAAAGCGGACTTTTTAGCGAAACTACCTATGGATTTCTGACAAAAGCGGTTAAGGCAGGACAGAATTTTGTAATTTGCGGTGGACCGGGAGCAGGTAAAACCGAGCTTGCAAAATTTCTTGCATCCCATATCAATACTTCGGAAAGAGTTATAACGATTGAAGATAATCTTGAATGGCATCTCAAGAAGTTTAATCCGGACGCGGATATTGTAGAGCTTAAGGTTGAGAGAGAGAGCGGCAAAGGATTCTCTTACCATGATGCGATAAGAGCATCGTTACGGCAGAACCCGAAATGGCTTATGCTTTCCGAGACCAGGGGAGAAGAGGCAAAATATCTGATTGAGGCATGGTCCACGGGAATACACGGCATTACGACAATACATACGGATGATGCGGAAAAGATACCGGAAAGAATACTTACCATGATAGGCAATCCCAGTGATGTTAAGAGGCTGGAGAACCAGATATATAACGAAATTGATATCGGTATACTTATTGCAAGAGTGAAAGACGAAACGGGGGTAAGTAAAAGGGTATTATGGCAGGTGAGACTGTTCTTCAGAGAAGGCGGCGTTAACAGGAGCATTGCCCTTGTTGATAACGGGAAAGACTGCTTTGACATGCTTAGCAGCAGAGAGTATGAAATCATTGGAAGAAAAGGAATAGTGTTTTGAGAAAGAATAATAGGATTGTGCATAGATTGCGTAAGAGTGTTCCAATCATAGTTCTGATACTTGCAGGAATTCTTGCATTCAACACAATATGTGGCGGCAGAGTTTCATTTGTAATCGTAGATATAGTGGTTGCTGTTATTACCGGAGTATATGTATCTGCCGGACTTGAGAGAGAAAAAGAGTATTATGATAAGTTCCATGATG
>JAILJL010000073.1 GCA_024694785.1 Lachnospiraceae bacterium | reverse complement strand
CGGTTACGGAATGGGAAAGAAAGATTTCGAACGTGCAAATTGCGTGCGAGTAATGCTTGGTGTATAATAAATGATATATAACTACCATCGGAGGAACTCATATGAATCTCAAACTTAATAAGAAAAGAACTTTTTTAATCGGATTCGCATTTTTTGGAATTCTGCTTTTGTGGCAAGTGTATGATGCCTGGTGTCCGACGTTTTTGACGGATATCTTTGCCAATAGGATGTATGGGCTTACTTCCGCAGAACTTAAATCATCGGATCCGGCCAAGATTCTTAATGTACAGTGGTTGGTAGGTATAATAATGGCATGCGATAACGTCGCTGCTTTAATACTTCTTCCGATATTTGGAAGATTATCCGATAAGACAGAGACCAAGATCGGTAAGAGAATGCCGTACATATTGACGGGAACAATGGTTGCTGCAATAGCATTCCCGTTGATTCCGGTTTTTTTCCATTATAACAATATAGTCGGTATGGTAATTACCATGGCGATAGTACTTATGTTCATGATGATGTACAGGAATCCTGCAGTTGCATTGATGCCTGACATCACACCGAAGCCGCTTCGTGCAAAGGCTAACGGAATTATCAATATTATGGGATATTTCGGTGGCGCTGCGGCAACAGTCCTTGGTATTTTCCTTAAGTTAAGCGATTATATCAATGTAACCGACAGAGTCGACAAACTATGGATAATCGAGATTCCTTTCCTTGTTGCGTCGATTCTTATGGTTATATCTGCGTTTGTGCTTGCGTTTACGATTAATGAGAATAAGCTCGCCGTTGAATTAAAGGATGAGATGGCAGAGGGCGAGAAGTATGCGGCAATCGCAACTCCGGTTTCGGATGATGGCGTAATGTCAAAAGAGAATAAAAACATGCTTATGGCGATTCTTTCTGCCGAATTCTTGTGGTTCATGGCAGATAACGCAATCGGAACATACATAGGAAATTATGTTATCTATCATCTTAATTCCGTATCCAAGGCGACGATGATTTTAACGATAATCGGCGGACTTGCGTCTGTTATAGGTTTTGCGACGGCAGGTATGATAGCGGATAAGGTAGGAAGAAAGTGGACGATTTCATCGGGACTTATTCTTACATTTGTGGGATTATTTATCATGATATTCATACATCCGACCAATGTGGTTGTCGGAGCTAACGGAGAGTATGCTTTCCCGACGCTTTTGTATGTTGTATGGATTATCAAGGGTTATGGAATGGCACTCGTTCATAACTGCTCGTTCCCTATGGTTGTGGAGCTTTGCTCATCGAAGGAAATTGGCAAGTTTACGGGATTCTATTATACGGCAAGTATGTCGGCGCAGACGGTTACTCCTGTTTTGCTTGGTCTTTTGCTTACAAAAGCAGGCGTATGGGGAGTGCTGCCGGTTTATGTAACCATCCTTATGGCGATAAGTGCGTTTGTATTTATCACATTTGTTAAGAATATTAAGGGCGGCAGCAGTAACGCTAAGGGTTTGGAGGCGTTTGCAGGTGAAGACTAGTAAAGAGCACTTCTGGCACGTTAATTTCGCACACAGAGGTTTACATGATATCAAGAGCGGAGTTCCGGAGAACTCCCTTCTTGCCTTTAAGCTGGCAGCAGACAAAGGATACGGAGCAGAGCTTGATGTTCAGCTTTCAAAAGACGGTCAGGTAGTTGTGTTTCATGACAGTGACTTGAAGAGAGTGTGCGGAATTGATGCCAAAGTCAATGCGTACACATATGAAGAACTTCATAAGATGAAGCTTCGTAACACAGAAGAGACGATACCTTTATTTACAGACGTCTTGGATGAGTTTAAAAGGGGCGGCGGTCCTTTAATCGTTGAACTTAAGACCGGTAAGAAGAATAGGGAATTATGTGAGAAGACGTATAAGATTTTGCAGGATTATCCGGGTATCTATTGTATAGAATCATTTGATCCCATGATCGTAAGGTGGTTCATGAAGAATGCACCCGATGTATTCAGAGGCCAGCTGGCGGCGGGATATAAGGACTATCGTCCTACATATCCGCCGATTTTGGCGTTTTTCTTATCGCATTGCAGTTTCTGTTTCTTGAACAAGCCGGATTTCATTGCGTATCAGAATGTGAAAAGACCACGATATGTATTACGTAAAAGAAAAAAAGGTGTAATGCTGTTTGCGTGGACATCGCGTAAGCCGGATATCGATCAGAAGCTAAACGATGCGGTAATATTCGAGAAATATCAACCGGAACTCAGATACTAGTATTCAAGCATAGAAGGGGAATGAAATGCCACGAGTTGAGATAGACAAGTTAAGAGAGGGAATGGTCGTATCCCGTGACATAAGAAATACCAAGAATCAGCTTTTACTTGTAAGAGATAGCGTGCTTACAAACCAGATGATTACGCAGCTTGCCTGCTATGGTATAGACAGTGTCTTTGTTGTCGAGGGAGAGATGCCCCAGGCTGCAAAAGAGAATCTCATGAAGTTTAAGGAAGTTGATGAAGCGTACATTAAGAAGCTTCTTAAGACTCCCAAGTTCCAGAGATTCAAGAAGAATTACTTTGAATCGGTAGATGCAATAGAAGTTAACTTTAATGATATTGTATCAAGGGGTGCGAGCCTTGACAGAGAGAAGCTTCTTGAAGGTGCCAACAAATTATTCGAAGAGAATTCGAGTACCGCATATACGCTCCTTGGAATGCTGAATGCACTTAAGCTGACAGATGATTCAACATATTGTCATAGTGTCAATGTCGCTATAATTGCGAGAATGATAGGTTCATGGATGAATTTCGAAGAGAAGCAGCTAAATGATCTGACACTTGGAGCACTTTTACATGATATCGGAAAATGCAGTGTTCCGGACGAAATCCTTAAGAAGAGAGGAAAGCTCCTCCCCAGAGAGTATGAGATTATTAAGATGCATACGACCTATGGTTACGGCATTTTGCGCGGACAGGACCTTGATCCGGATGTTATGGATGTTGCCCTTCATCATCATGAGCGTAATGATGGTTCGGGATATCCGCATGGACTTGAGGGCCTTAATATAGGCGAGTATTCAGCGATAACGGCGATTGCGGATGTGTATGATGCGATGACATCGCCGAGAATATATAGAGCGGCCATGTGTCCGTTTGATGTTATCGCGACATATGAGCGCGAGGGTCTGCAGAAGTACGATGCAAGATACATAACAAAGTTTTTACGGAAAATTGCCGATTCGTACATTAACTGCGAGGTTATGATGAATAACGGCGATGTCGTAAGAGTTATTAACTCTAACGAGAAGCGCCTGACGCGTCCGATGGTGCAGTACGCAGACGGTACCATTATTAAGCTTGAAGAGCATCCGGAGTTATATATACAGGCAATTACCTAATTCAAGAGGTGAAACGAATGGATTACGTATTATATTTTGATATCGCAGCCGCAATATTGATGGTTACCCTCGGTAATCATTTCTTCTATTCCAAGACGATTAAGAATCAGCGTCTTAATATATTCGGTGTGCTTATAATCAATATCTGTCTTGCAACGGCACTGGATATTATTTCCGTGGTTTTGAACGGTAATATGCGTATGCCGTTGTGGCTGCTTTATGTTGTTAATGCAGCCTATCTTCTTGCGGTATCATTCGTTACGTGCATATTCGTAATTTATGTATATATAATCTGCAACAGTGATAAGATCATCGGTATGAAAGAGTATCTGACAATATCTTCCCTTGAGATGGTATATGCACTGTTACTTATCTGTACGCCAATCAACAGTTGGATATTCTACATAGATGCCAATCACAGATACTGGCACGGTAAGTATTCGTACATAATGTATGTGATCGCACTTCTTTATATACTGTTCGGTATTATGTATGCCTATAGAAGCAGAAGAAAGTTAAGTTCGTGGACGCGCTTCTCGCTTTTATTTTATCCTTTTGCAATGATTCTTTCGATAATACTGCAGTTATTTATTCCGAATATTCTGCTTATGCAGTTTGTCGAGGCTATAGCGTGTCAGCTTATTATTTTCTCTATTGAGAATCCGCAGGACTATAAGAACAGACAATTTGATATATATAATACCAAGGCCTTTACGGAGGCATTCCAGTATGAGGCGGCCAGGAACAGGAACTTTAAGATTTTATTTATGAAAATAAGCGGTATAAGATCGGTTAATGAACTTATGGGTATCAATGCAGGTCTTGAAGCGCTTAAGGTTATTATAGATTATCTGCTTTCAATAGTCAGTCGGCGTAAGCTTTATTATCTTGAAGATGATGTGTTCTGCATTATGGGAGAATTCTCCGATACGGAATGGACCAAGATAAGAGAGCAGATAGTGGACAGATTCCGTCATTCCTTCGAGGTTGACAGAATACCGCTTTCGTTTGAAGTATATATGTGTATGATATCATATCCTGACAAGGCTACCTGCCTTGATGATGCGATTGAAATGATGAATTATGCATTAAGAGAATCGGAGACTGTTACTCATAAGACCGTTGTATATGCAGATGCGCATATTCTCGAACAGGGACATAGAGAGACGCAGATAGTGCAGGTACTTAAGAACGCAGTCAAGGACAGGAATTTTGTAGTATATTATCAGCCGATATTCAATGTGAATGAGGGAAGAGTAACAAGAGCAGAGGCGTTGGTAAGACTTATAGATGACGAGATGGGATTCATAAGTCCGGAGGAATTTATTCCGATAGCAGAACGTAACGGACTCATTGTCGACATAGATTCGATAGTATTAAATGAAGTATGCAAGTTCGTTGCGGAGAATCGCCTGTGGGAGAAAGGTCTTGATAAGATCGATATTAATCTTTCCGCGGTGCAGTGTATGCAGGAGGATTTATCCGAGAAAGTTATCGATGTTATGGATGCGTACGGAGTTCCGTATAAAATGATTAACCTCGAGATAACCGAGACCGCGGCGATTGCCTCGGAAGATAATCTTCGCCGCAATATGGAGCGTCTTATGTCTAAGGGCGTTAATTTCTCGGTTGACGATTATGGAACGGGATTCTCCAATGTATCAACGATTATCGACTATCCGTTTACTGTAGTCAAGATAGATAAGAATATGCTCTGGAAGGCTATGAAGAACCGCCAGGCAATGATGGCGCTTAAGTATACGATAGAGATGCTTACCGATATGGGTCTTGAGATAATAACAGAGGGTATAGAGGATAAGGATATGTCCGCGCTTCTTGTAGAACTTCATTGCTGCCTCCATCAGGGATTCTATTATTCGCGTCCGGTGCCGCCCGCACAATTTATGGAGTCGATAGACAGATAAAGTTTAATCAAAAAGTGCTTTAATTTCCTATGGTTTTGTGCTACAATAACTCTCGTAATCTTTGGGGCAGGTGTAATTCCTGACCGGTGGTAACAGTCCACGAACTTTGATGAAGCCAGTTATCAAAGCCGATGCGGTGTAATTCCGCAACCGACGGTATAGTCCGGATGGGAAAAGATGGTTACAATAATTTTTAGCGCCCTTGGAAGATTATCTTTCAAGGGCTTTTTTATCCCCGTGACCACTGGTAATAAATAAGTGGAGAGTAACAAAAATGAGAAAAGAAACAACAACAACAAAAAACAGTAAGATCGATGTACGTGTTCTTACATTCACACCAATGCTTGCGGTAATCGCTTTTATCCTTATGTACATTGAGGTGTCGGTGCCTATTATGCCGTCATTCCTTAAGTTTGACATATCCGATATGCCTGCTTTTATCGGAAGTTTTGCATTTGGTCCGGTTTGCGGCGCGCTTATATGTGTTATTAAGAATTTACTGCATCTTCCGTTTTCGCATACTGCAGGAATCGGTGAGCTTGCCAATTGCCTTGTGGGAATCTGCTATGTAATTCCTGCGGGCATAATATACAAAGTGCGTAAGAGTAAGCGCCATGCATTATTCGGCTCACTTGTCGGATGTTGTGTTGCGGGACTTGTGTCTTTGCCGATTAACTATTTCATTGTATATCCGTTCTATTATACAATGATGCCAAAGGAAGTAATCCTTGGATTATATAAGGCAATTCTGCCGATAGTTAATGATATATTCTCGTGTCTGCTTATCTTTAACCTTCCGTTTACGATTGTTAAAGGTATTATAGCAACAATAATAACGATGCTTATATATAAGCCGCTTTCGCCGATTATCAAGGGAAGAAAGCAGGAATAAAAGCGCAAAATAGTTACTTCAAATAGGAGGATGTGCGACATGACGTATAAGGAAGTATTGGAAAGTGCCCGTAATAACATGGGTGATTTGTGTAAAAGTTGTATGGTATGCGACGGAAGAGTATGCAAGAATGCGATTCCGGGTCCGGGTGCCAAGGGTGCGGGTGATGCCGCAATTAGGAATTATGATATGTGGCAGAAGATCCGCCTTAATATGGATACTTTGACTGACGTTAAGATCGCTGATACAACTTTGGATATCTTCGGACAGTCATTCGCACTTCCTGTATTTGCAGGACCTGTAGGTGCCGTAGCGATGCATTACGGTGATAAGTATAATGACAAAGTATATAATGATATTTTGGTACGCGCCTGTAAGGATACGGGAATAGCCGCATTTACAGGCGACGGTACGGACCCGCTTGTTATGCAGGGAGCAACTGCTGCTATCAAAAATGCCGGAGGTATCGGTATACCTACGATTAAGCCATGGAATATTGATACCATCAAGGAAAAGGCTGCGCTTGTCAATGAGTCGGGTGCGATTGCGGTTGCGATGGATATTGATGCTGCAGGATTACCGTTCCTTAAGAATATGAATCCGCCTGCAGGAGCAAAGTCTGTGAAAGAATTGAAAGAGATAATTTCATTATTCGATAAGCCTTTTATTGTTAAAGGAATAATGACACCGAAAGCTGCAGAAAACGCAATGGATGCAGGTGCTTCTGCAATCGTGGTATCCAATCATGGCGGAAGAGTACTTGGCGAGACACCTTCGACTGCTGAAGTTCTTGCGGAGATTAAGGACGTTGTTGGCATGAAGATGAAGATATTTGTTGATGGCGGAATAAGAACCGGAGCAGATTGCTTCAAGGCACTTGCGCTTGGCGCAGATGCGGTTATTATCGCAAGGCCTTTTGTCAATATGGTATACGGCGCGGAAGATGCCGGCGTTAAGGTATATGTAGATAAGCTTAAGGGCGAGCTTACAGATACCATGCTTATG
>JAILJL010000061.1 GCA_024694785.1 Lachnospiraceae bacterium | reverse complement strand
CATGGAGTTTTACAGAGAATGATGGCGCTTCATGGACATACCCTTCATATCCAGTTCTCAATAAGGCTGAAGCGGATGGCGCTTACTATCGCGTAGAGACAATTCTTTCTGCAGTTGCAGGAATCAGATTTGGTAACGCGGATGACACCCCGGAAGCGGCAGCCCAGATGTATAATGATATCTTTGAGTTGGCCGATTACACTGATGCAAAGATTGCTGAGGCGAGAACGGAAGCAGGCGAAGAGTATGATGAGCTTGTAGACGTGTATGGGGCTGCACTCGTAGAGAGTGTATATGGCACAAAGGCTGAGTACATGGATAGAACTGAAAAATCCATGCGAGAAGAAAAGGCTTATATTGAAGGATTGCTTGATGGACGTGAGTTCAAAATCACAGATGTAAGTAAGGATGGTAAGACTTGCAAACTCACAATTTCAAAGATTAAGGCTGTAACCCCTCTTGATTATAAGGGAACAGGTGTTACTTCAATTGAGATGATACAGGAGATGAATTTTGCAACAAGTACAATCATTACTCCTGCAGATGCCATTGCAAAAATGCCTACGAGCTTTTTCGCTACATTTGGCGGTCAGAAGAAGGAAGTAGAAATAGCTAACCTTAAGACGGGCAGATGCCATTGGCATATCTGTACTATATCAGGTGGAAGCTTAGTAGAAATGGAGCCATCAGAGAAGTTTGTAGAATCTGATCTCCGTAATGGCCCGGCGAACTATTATTATGCGGTTCTTGTTTGGGATGATGAGAACTGGGATGAGTATCATATCGGAAATAACGAAGATGGTTCATTCAAGGCTATGAAGCCACTTCATTACGCGCTTTTCTATGAAAATGCAACCGATGAATATGGAGTAATCGATAGATTTGAAAAAGACATGGTTGACGAATTCAACGATGATGCAGGTTGGATAATTAAATTCACTGTAAATGCACCAACAGAGTATGGTACAGAAAAGAGACCTACAGAGGCATTTAGAAAAGTGGATGCTCCGATGATCGAACAAAGCGGTTACAACGGATATACAAACGAATGTTCCTACTATGTGATTCCATATGCGGGAAATCTTGTGTCTGAATACACTAATACTGTAAATGGCGCATGGAACGTTGCAGGTACCTCAGGAACATGGACTGTAACTGCTCCGGATGATGTCCGCTATTTTAGAGCATATACACCTGCAGACTATAATGCTATGTATATTGCTTCTCCTGTGACTTATAAATACATTGCGCCTAAGTCTACTCTTACTACAGAACTAAAGCAGGGTGCAGTTTCTATTACAATGCAGACACCTGAGGCAGACGCAACGGTAGAGCGTTCAATTCGTGGCATTGCTGGCGATATGGATTTTGCGGATTCATTGGATTTTGAAAATGTAGAACTTTATTGGTCTGATGAAGCTGAAATCGTAAGTGGATATAATTATGGCGGTGAGTGGTTTGATTATGGATGCGAGTATACAGCTGATATACTTGTTCCTGTTAAGCCTGGTTACAAGATTAGCGCAGCTCCTCAGGTAAGAGTAAATGGTAATGTAGCGACAGCTGTTGAACTTTTAGAGGATAGCTATGGAACAATATATATTCATGTAACATATGAGTTCCCTGCAACAGGAAATGGCTATAGTATCTATAATAATGGAGGTACAGCTTATTGTTATAAAGCGGTATGGTCAGATCTTACAAAGCCTTATGCAGGTTGTGTAATCCCTAAGAAGCTTACAGCTTCAGAATCATCTTCTAGATACTATGAGTTTGTTGATATTACATGGTATGAGAATGGCGTAGATTGCAGTGATAAGGATACATTTGAACTTGGAAAGAGATATACAGCAGTAGTTACATGGAATACAATTCTTCCGATTAAGGAGGATTGTGCAGGACCAGCGTTGATTTGTGCAGATGGAATCAAGCAATTTGCTACAGCTAAGGCAATCAAGAGCTCGCAGGAAGTTGTTATCACTTATGAGTTCCCGGCTGTTGAGGCAGGAAAGATTAGAAGTGCATTAGATATCGATATTGATGTTCCTAATGGAATGGCAGAAGAAGCATTCTATAATTATGTATTAAGCCAGCTTTATGCGGTTGTTACATTTGAAGGTGGAGCAACGGGCATTGCAAAGGTTGCAAAGATTTGGAACTTTGCGACAGATACATTTGTTAATATCGAAAACGCTAATACAATAAAGACCGCATTAGAGCAGCTGTATCCTGGAGTATTAGGATATGATTCTACAAAGAAGTCAGCTCAGGAATTCACTATTAAGGGTGCGTTTAATGCAGTTGAGTATGGTGGAGGCGCTAATGCAAGAGTAAACATTAACATCCATGTAGCAGGTGTTAAGAATATAGTTGGATTCAACGCTAATGGCGGTACATATACTGGTGCGAATGTTACTGTAGAACAGGGTAAGGAATATGGATTTAAGTATGTTCCTTCACAGATCTATAGAGACGGATACTTCTTTGCAGGTTGGTACACAGCTGCAACAGAAGGTACACGTGTAAAGAGTACTACTATCTATGATGGAAAGGTTAAGACTCTTTATGCTCATTGGGTTAAGGTGTTTACAGGTAAGGTATGGACAGTAACAGCTAAGTCTTATGCTGCAGGTCGTCTTACAGTAACAGCTAAGAAGCCGGCAACTAAGGTTGACGGATATGAGTTTAGCTATTCTATGGATGGTGTAAATTGGACAACGTTTACACAGACAAAGAACGTTGCATATCTTACAAACTTACAGTCAAAGGGTACATACTTCGTTAAGGTTCGTGCATACAGAATTGATTCTGCAGGCAAGTTCGTATACGGAGCTTATAGTACAAATCTTAAGGCAACAGCTAAATAATCGTTCTAAGTAAGTTTCTTATAGACCTCTGCCTCAACTGAGGCGGAGGTCTATATATATTAGAGAGGAGTAATAAGTTATGGGAAGATTCAAAAAATTGACAGCTCTTCTTCTTATGGTGGCAATGGTTTTGTCATTGATCATGACACCTTCTAACATTAAATATGTTAATGCCGCAGAAGAATTAACCATAGATATATTGACGGGTTCTACGCTTGGCCTTAAGGTTGGCAGTAGAGTAAGCGAACTTTCAATTAAGAAAATGACTATTGCAAATAATGCAATAGGATATAGTAATTTATCTTTTTCATTTAATAACGGAAAATATAGTCTGGATCCTGACGATGTTGTTGAAGCAGGCACCGATTATACAATGATAATTACTTTTGACACATCAAATGCATCGGCATTTGTAGGTGTGACATCTGCAAAGATTGGCATATATGGAAAGACATATGATGCTTCAATGCCTGATTATCTTACCGGAAAAGTAACTGTAAAAGATGCGGAAGTAAAGATAACCGCAACCTTGAAGAGCTATCCGAAGCAGATATCATCGGAGCAGATTCATCGCCTTGCATGGAACCTTGTATATAATAATGCAGTTGACACAACTGCAATTATACTGGATTCAAAAAATGCCCAGTTTACGGCAAGTAAGATAAGTTGGTATTATTCAGCGGATAAGGGAAAGAGTAGAAAATCAGTTTCAAGAATTGATGCCACTGCAGATGGTGTTACTACTTACTACATTGCTGAAGTTAAACTTATTGCCAAGGACGGATACTGTTTTAGGGAATATACAAAAGAAGAGATTAATGCTTGGCATTCGTTATCTGATGAATATAAATGTACATTAGGCTCAAATAAGAAGGAAATTACAATTACAGTCTCCGGGCTTATACCTACAGATGGCTACAATAATCAGATTAATTCAATCACAGAACTGGTTTTTGATACAGAAGCAGAATTTAAGCTGGCTGCTGGAAAAACATACGCAACTGCATCCGAAATTCTTCAATATTGCACAGGTATTATCCATCCTAATTGCTTTGTTGGCATTAAGGGTGAAACTGCAATCCGATTTGCGGAATTAGATGCAAGCTCATATCGTTCGGGATGGCAGTTGTTTAAACCGGATGGAAGCGCGTATAAACTAAATGATCAGATTTCAACATCAACTCCGTGTTATCTTGCATATCCGCTTGGAACTATAAAGAGTTTGATGTCAAATTCAAGATATAATTACGTTGATAATCATAACTTATTTAGTATATATCAGTATGATCTATTTACAAATCCGGATATACCTACTGCAGTTAAGTCAAAAGCACCGGGATATTGGGTAATAAAAGTTGACGTACTTCCTGAAGACGGATCGTTCCATCCAACATATTCATATGGTTATCCAACATTTACATTTTCAAACGGCAAATTTATAGTGCGTAATAATTTACCGAATACGGCTCTTTGTGCAGGTATAACAGGAAAGGATGGTAAGACGGCAGCTAGTCCATTTTCTACAACGCTTTTAACCGATGGGTCGACTGTTTCGGGCAATTCTATTGAAAGTACTATGATTGATGGACCTATGGTATACATGGCATGGTCAAAGAGAGTGGGAGAAGGACCGATTTCTGGTCCTATAGTATATAAGTACTATAATCCTAAGGAGGCTGAATCGGGTACTATTACAGGTGGAAGTATTTCGTTCACTATCCCTAATAAGCCTGTTGCAGGACAGGAAGTATGGAAATCATATATATTATATAACAGAAATGCTACGCAAGAAGTGATTACCGCGGCAAATACAGAGAAGATTTTCTATTTTTGGTCGGGGCCTTCTAATTCGGGATTTGATTATAATAATGGTGTTTCTAAGTTTTTGGGACGCAGCTCCTATTCGTTGAAGATATATATTCCTAGACGTGATGGGTTTTATCTTAATAGAACAAAGGCCATATTCAATATAGGTGGGGAGATTGTAGAGTCTTACCTTTATCCGGAAGAGAATGGTAAGTTTTTCTCGGCTAATGTATTCTTTACTATTATGAATCAGACAGGATTTATTTCGTCTTCATCAGTATTAAAGAAGATGTATTTTAAGAATTTTGAAGCTCCGGTAAGCGGTGCAACGGTTCAGAAAAACTATGCACTTACGGATTCGTCAGCAAGATTTGCCACAGTTGTCCAGACGAAATGGTATGAAGATGGTAAAGAGTTTAATGGAGCTTCCTTTGTGGCAGGCAAGCATTACGAGGTCGAGATTCGGCTTAATTGCAGTAAGGGATGGATTGAAAGTCCAAATGCATCGATTCAACAGCTCGTTGGCGATACAAAGTATTGCGTAAGTGCGATAGCAACGTCGACAGATCAGACAATGGTTATAAGATACAGCTTTGGCGTGTGTCCAACCAAGAAGGTTAAATCGATTGGAGATGTTATAATTAACATTGATAATGGTGTTTCTGCGGAGGTATTTAAAAATAAAATAAATGCTGAACAGAGGGTAGTGGTGACATTTACGGATGGAACTAAGGAAAGTGTAGTCGTTAAACCAACATTTATGCCGTCGTCTTCACAGCAGTATTCTACCTTCTATGATCAGTTTGTAGCTCAGTTCCCTGGTGACAAGGGTTACAATCCTAACAATACAGAGGCCCAGACCTTCAGCATGTATGGCAATGTAGATCTTACGAAGTTCGGTGGTGAAGCAAGAAACCTTGTACTTGTTACGATTAAGGTTGGAGAAGGAACGGTTACCGTAACCTTCGACGCCAATGGTGGTACTTACCTTGGTGAGAAGACCATGAAGGTTAAGAAGAATGGCGCTTACGGATTCGGTTATGATCCTGCTAAGATCTATAGAGAAGGTTACTTTTTTGCAGGCTGGTATCTTGATAACGGTACCAACTATGATGCTTATAACCGTGTATGGGCAGATTCGATCTGTAAAGGTAATGTAACCCTCTATGCACATTGGCTTAAGACATTTACAGGTATCTGCTGGGATGTATCCGCTAAGTCTTATTCCAAGGGTACGATAACCTATAAGTGGGATAACATTAAGACCTTATATAACGGATTCGAGACTATAATCTCAACAGACGGCAAGAAGTGGTCGAATCCTGAAGATGTAGGTAAGATTAAGATCAGAACTTTTATGGATCTTAATTCTAATAAGAACTACTACTTAAGAGTCAGAGCATATCGTTATGATTCAACAGGCTTGAGAGTATATGGTAACTGGAGCAAAGTGGTTAAGGTTAAAGTAAAATAGAATATCGTTTATAGACGATTTAAAGGGTTGCTTAAATTAATAAGCAACCCTTTTTAACTCTATAGAAAAGACATAAAGAAATGCTAGTATAGAAGGGCAACTCGTCAAAGCGGTTTGATTAAGGAGGCTGATTTTATGTATTCTTATGAAGAACGTATGGAAGCGGTTAAGTTGTACATTGATTGTGGATTTAGTTTTGCAACCGTGAGAAGGAAGCTTGGCTATCCCGGCCAGTACTCATCTCTTCGTGCCTGGTATGAGGAATATGCACAGACATCCGAGCTTAGAGAATCTATGAAGCGGAGTGATAAGTACACCAAGGAGGAGAAGAGGCGCGCAATCCGTTATTATAATAGGTGCGGCAATATATCCGAGACTATAAGGCATCTTCACTACCCTAGTCGTCCGATTCTCAAGAAATGGATAGAAGAGAGGCGACCTGAGGTATTTGCCGATAAGAAGACGAGACGTCCGGAGAATCCGGCCGACAGTGATACCAAGTTAAAAGCTATAACCGATTATTATACGGGTAACATGAGTGTTACCGAGATTGCCGATAAGTATAATGTAAGCCGCGCCGCAATCTATTCCTGGGTGAAGAAAATAGCGCCGATATCGAATCGCCCGCAGGTTAATGAAGATATAGTTAATGAGACCTCAAGCGATATATATGAGCGGGATTCGCTAAGGGCAGAGATATATAGGCTCCGGCTGGAACGCGATATTCTGGAGGAGATGGTTAAGGTATTAAAAAAAGATAATGGCATCAGTCCTGATAATCTTACCAACATGGAGAAGGTTACTGTGATTGATGCCATTCGTGCCAGATATACATTAAAAGAGATATTAATGGAAGTCGGTATGGCCAAGAGCACATATATGTACACTAAACGAATTAAGGAGAGGCCTGATAACTACGAGAGTCTCAAAGAGCGCATCAAGATAGCATTCGTTGAATCTTATATGACATATGGATATAGGAGGATCAGGGAATGTGTTAAGAAAGCAGATGGAAGAAAGTACTCAGCGAGGCTTATAAGACGTCTTATGTCGGAAGAGAAGCTTATTGCAAGAAGTACAGATAAGAAGTATAGTTCTTACCGCGGCGAATTATCTATCGCGCCGGAGAACGTAGTGAATAGAGATTTTACCGCAGATAGGCCGAATGAGAAATGGCTTACAGACATAACGGAATTCGGCATTCCGGCGGGCAAGGTATATCTCTCGCCGGTTATCGATTGCTATGACGGTATGCCTGTTGCTTGGTCAATCGGGACTTCGCCTTCATTTGCTCTTGTCTCCAATATGCTTAAGGGTGCACTTTTTACTTTGAGAAATGAGGAGAAGCCGATTATTCATTCCGATCGCGGTTGGCATTATAGAGATATCAAATGGATTAAAAAGGTCGAAGGTGCAGGTCTTGTAAGGTCTATGTCGAAGAAAGGATGCACCGCGGATAATTCTATGTGTGAAGCCTTTTTCGGAATGCTTAAGAGGGAAGTGTTCTATAATCGTTCCTGGGTAGGGGTGTCTATTAAGAAATTTACCGAGATTATCAACGGGTATATGTATTGGTACGCGGCAGGAAGGATTAAGGAAACTCTCGGCGGAATGAGTCCTTTGCAGTATCGGCTTAAGGAAGGAGTAATTTAAAAATATCGAAAATAAGACTAAATTACCGCTTATCAAATGCCGAAATATATCATATAGTGTAAGTAGGTATACTTCCGAAAGGAGTCGTGTCAATGAAAAGGATTTGTAAATTCATAGGAGCGCTTATGATAGCGTTGCTCTTAATTAATATAGTGGTGCCGTGCTTTTTCCCGGAAGGGATAACGCCGATTGTTCATGCAGCCAATAAAGGCGGTAAGGTGGATGACCTTGTATGGGAGATTGATACGAAGGGATGTCTTACGGTATCCGGTAACGGCAATATCAAGAATCATAATGGAAAGACGGGCATACCTTGGTTAAATAGCGCCAAGGATATTAAGAGTGCCAAGATCAGAATAACCGGAATGACCGATGCGTCATATCTTTTTTACGGGCTTAATAACCTTGAATCCATAGACACGACCGGGTTCTCCATGAGTACAGTAACTGATATGAGCTATATGTTCTCGGGCTGTACAGCCCTTAAGGAAGTTACGTCGGGAAGTTGGTATACGGGCAATGTAACCGACATGGAGGGCTTATTTGAGAATTGCTCCGGACTTGTCAAGCTTACGACTAAGTTCAATACTTCAAGAGTTACCAATATGAAGCGTATGTTTGCAGGTTGTACGTCTCTCTCGACATTTGATGTGCAGGGATTCGATGTGAGCAATGTCCGCAACATGACGGAGATGTTCCTCGGCTGCAATATGAAGAATCTGTATATCAGTAACTGGAAGACGCCGAATCTAAATTATATGGACGGCATGTTGAAAAACTGCACCAATCTGACTTCAATTGCCATCAGCACCTGGGATACCAGCAGAGTTGTGTCGATGGAGAGCCTCTTCGAGAATTGCCGCGCCATGTCGAAAATATATTTTGCCAAGATCGATACGAGCAATGTTATTAATATGAAGAACATGTTCAGCGGTTGCGAGAAGCTTACGGATCTTGCACTTGATGGCTTTGATACAAGCTCCGTTCAGAATATGAAGGGCATGTTCGCAGGCTGCAAGGGACTTACTACTCTTAACTTAAAGAAGTTCGATACCCACAACGTAACGGATATGTCCGAGATGTTCTTTAACTGTATTAATTTAAAGAGCATCATTCTCGATGACTTTAATGTGCGGCGCGTTACGGATACAAGCAAGATGTTCCACAATTGCGAAAAGCTCGAACTGGTAAATCTTGCTGCCTGGGACCTTGCGGTATGCGCGAAGGTCGATAACATGTTCACGAATTGTAAGGTTTTATCGACAGAGATGACTTTTGCAGCTAAAGTTACGGGCTCGAAGGAGTGCTTCCTTAACGCAGCGACCAATCCGGGCGCAGAGATCGTGGTGCGTTATCGCGACGAATGCACCGAGGAGAATGCTAAGACAATTGTTGAGACAAAGTCAGCAAATTCCAATGTCATATTAAAGCACGGAATCGTTAATGCGACCATATATTACGACCCTAACGGCGGAACTATGACTACGAAGTATAAGGCTTACGTCATGGGTGAAGAAGTGGGTAAGCTTGCATCAGATGCGGTTCGCGCCGGCTATAAGTTTGCGGGCTGGTATGACGATAAGAAGGAAGGCAAGAGATATTATTCGACAACTATCGGTGAAGGTAATATAACGCTTTATGCTCATTGGACCAAGGTTACGGTTAATAAGCCTACTTCGCTTAAGCTTACGTCAAGATACAGAAAGTGTGTAACGGTATCCTGGACCGCACCTAAGTCCGGTGCTACGGCCTATCAGATAGAAGTTTCTTCATCGAGGAATATGACTGACAGTAGTATATTCCCTGCAAGTAAGGCGTCGAGAGTATTTAATTCTCTTATATCAGGCAGATCTTATTACTTCAGAGTAAGAGCATGGAAGCTTGATTCGACGGGCAAGAGAGTGTACTCCTCATGGACTGCCGTTAAGGGCATAAGGGTGCGATAATCATTTGTATATAGGTATAATCTGTGATATAATTATTCTGTCAATAGTGAGAGAGTAGGCATTATTGGAGCTTTTAGGACAGATCAATTATTCGGCAGGGGACATACGATGATGAGGATTATCGAGGATTATTCAAAACTATTAAGGCGATTGGCATTTCTTGTATATGATATACTGGCAATCGCCTTTTCTATGTATATGGCTCTTATTACCCGCTTCGAGTTCACGATGAAGAACGTGGAAAAGGGACTGGGTAAGTCGTTAAACAGCTATCTGTTTATCAATATCGCGGTAACGCTTGTAATCTTCTTTGCATTTAGACTCTATAGCTCCTTGTGGCAGTATGCATCCATTCAGGAGCTTGTAAGTGTTGTATTGGCATGCGGCATATCTGCGCTTTTGCAGATTGCAGGTATGGTAATGCTTGAGATTCATATGCCGCGTTCTTATTATGTTATTTATTTTTTCTATATCACCATGATGATTGCGCTCAGCCGGTTCTCTTACAGAGGGCTTAGGATCATCCGTAATAATCTCCACGGTGATTTTTCCAAGACAGTTATTCCTACTATGGTTATAGGTGCGGGTGATTCCGCAAGCTACCTTATCAAGGATATTAAGGGCAGCCGTCTTATCAAGAATCGTGTCAAGTGTGTAATTGATGCGAATCCGAAGAAGATAGGAAGCTCTATTCTTGGCGTTCCGATTGTAGGTAATGATACAAGGATTCCGTGGGCGGCTGAGAAGTACAAGATTCAGGAGATTTTCATCGCGATTCCGAATCTCCCTCCGTCAAGAAGAAGGGCGATCCTTGAGATATGTAAGAATACGGGATGCAGACTTAGAATCTTACCTTCAATGGCGCAGATTATCAATGAGAAGGTTAAGGTGTCCGCTCTTCGTGATGTAGAGATTGAAGATTTACTCGGACGCGACCAGGTTAAGGTTAATATCGAGGAGCTTATAGGATACATTAAGGACAGAGTCGTAATGGTAACGGGTGGCGGCGGTTCTATCGGTTCAGAGCTATGCCGGCAGATTGCCGCACATGGACCTAAGCAGCTTATTATATTTGATATATATGAGAATTCGACATATAGTATTCAGCTTGAGTTGCGTAAGAAGTATCCGGAGCTTAATCTGGCGACGCTTATAGGTTCTGTTCGTAATGTTAATCGTGTTAATTCGATATTCGAGGAATATAGACCTGAAATAGTGTTCCATGCGGCTGCGCATAAGCATGTTCCGCTTATGGAGGATTCTCCGAATGAGGCAATCAAGAATAATGTATTTGGAACGTACAATGTGGCCAAGGCTGCTGCAACATATGGTACGCAGAAGATGGTTCTTATCTCGACTGATAAGGCCGTTAATCCGACCAATATAATGGGCGCATCCAAGCGCATCTGCGAGATGGTCATACAGTCTATGGAGCGTAAATACCCGGAGACATCGTATGTGGCGGTTAGATTCGGCAATGTTCTTGGATCGAATGGTTCCGTAATTCCGCTTTTTAAGAAGCAGATAGCGGAAGGCGGACCTGTAACGGTAACCGACAGGAATATAATCAGATATTTCATGACGATTCCGGAAGCGGTATCACTTGTTTTACAGGCAGGAGCCTATGCAAAGGGCGGAGAGATATTCGTCCTTGATATGGGAGAGCCGGTTAAGATCGACGACCTTGCGCGTAATCTTATTAAGTTATCGGGGTACGAGCCTGAGATAGATATTCCGATTGTATATACGGGACTTCGCCCGGGCGAGAAGCTTTATGAGGAATGTCTTAAGGCGGAAGAAGGTCTTGAGAAGACAGACAATAATCTTATCTTTATCGGCAAGCCGCTTGAGTTTGATGAGAAGAAATTCTATGAGGCATTGAATGAATTGCATACTGCGGCTGAGAAAGAGACCGGAGATATGAGACATATGGTTCAGGCTATCGTGCCGTCATATACGATTAAAGAAGATGGTAAGTAGGAAATGGTAATGAAGAATAATAATTCCGTTAATAACAAGAATAAAGAAAGAGCGGAGAGCGCCATAGATAAGAAGGCCGGGATGCGACTCGGTATCTGGACGATGGCATATATATTCTATATGATGTTTGGCTTCGGCACTGTGTGTCCGGAAGGATATGTCGAATTCGATGCATATAAGTGGGTGCTTCTTGTGGCAGGTGCCGTTATATATATACTCGGCGTCGGAGTTTGTTGTCTCCCTAAGCTTGATAAAAGCTTTAAAGGGAAGTTTAAATTAAGTATTGTAGATGTGCTTGTTTTTGGAACACTTCTTTCGTGGCTTATAGGATGTTCTTTTGCTGTTGATAAGAGGTCCGCTTTTCTTGGTGATAATTACAGGAACACGGGATTCTTCTATGTGGGATTAATAGTTTTCACCGGATGGCTTGTAAGTAAGTATGCAAAGCATCACTTTGCGGTGTCGATAGGATTTGCGGTATGGACGATGGTTACCAATGTCGTGGGTATAATGCAGTATTATGCGCATGATCCTTTTAACTGGCAGATATACAGGCAGTTTATCGGATTAAGAAGTATGTTCGGAAATTGCGATCAGTATGCGGCTATGTGTGCAATCTATCTTGTGGTGCTAATTGCAATATTTATATTAGAGAAGAATCTTCCGACCGTTATAATTACCGGTATTGCAATAGTTATAGATACTGTCGGAGGTTTTTCCGCTGATTCCGCAGGCTTTTTCTTTGCGGCATTCGGTGTGCTTGTCTTGATAGGATTTGCTTTGCGCGATTCCGCGTGCCTTCGTAAGTTATGGATGAGTGCGGTTATGGTCTATGCAGGCTTACTTATTCAGAGGCATTTCTATGATACAACCGACGATTGGCAGAGTATGAATGAGCAGCTTACGCGATATATATTTGAGAATCGCAAGATTGTTATCGGAATTGGTATTATGATAGCGGTTCTGGGAATTATGGTATTCTTACTTAAGCCTGTTATAGATAAGGCAGGGGTATGGATTTCAAGAGCGTGGTTCATACTTTTAGGAATTGCATTAATAGCAGCGGCAGGCGTTATTATATACGCGAATAAGAATCAGGCCAATATTGCCGAAGAGGCGTTTCTTTATAAGTTTGTTATTAATGACAGATTCGGTTCGGGTCGAGGAGAGATTTGGAAAGAAGTTCTTAGAATCTATGGTGAGAGCGGTATTAAGGATAAGTTATTCGGTATAGGATTCGATAATATTAGCAGGCTTAAGTTACTGACCGAGGTGTACGGGCCGTTAAATCAGACCCTTGCCGATGCGCATTGCGTATATCTGGATATGCTTTTAACCTGCGGAATACTTGGTGCCGGATTATACTTTTCATTGATAATCGTGATAATAGTAAGATGCGTAAAACATGTAAAGGAATGCCCGGGTGCAGTGATAGCATGTGCTGCGGCAGCGACATATCTCGCTGTGGCGCTTATTAACTTTAATATGAATATTTTCTTGCCTACGTGCTTTATGGTAATGGTGTATGGCCTGTCCTTTGCAAAGGATACGGCGACGAAGGAAAGCATCAAAGAGACTGTATCTATGTCTGAATAGATGCGTAAGTGGAGGTAGTAATATGGATTATACAGATAATTATGAATCCTGGCTTGAGGCCTTAAATGACGAGAATATACCATACGATATGAAGGAATTAATGAGCATCCGCTCCGAGCTTATGAAGATGGCGCAGGATAACGCCATGAAGGAGGATGCTTTCTATAGAGAGCTTGATTTCGGTACTGCCGGACTTCGCGGTATTCTTGGTGCCGGAACCAACAGAATGAACAGTTTCACGGTTGCCAAGGCTACTCAGGGTCTTGCAAATTATGTGCTTAATAACTATGAAGGTGATAGACGTTCGGTTGCCATAAGCTATGATTCAAGGAATGGTTCCGAGAACTTTGCGCGTGTAGCAGCGCGTGTAATGGCCGCAAGCGGTGTAAAAGCGTATATCTACAAGGAACTTATGCCGACTCCATGCCTTTCATTTGCAGTGCGTGAATTAGAGTGTGCCGCGGGAATTATGGTTACCGCATCCCATAATCCCCCTGAGTATAACGGGTATAAGGTATATAATGAGGAAGGCTGCCAGATAACTTCGAAGGCGGCAAGTGATATAGTAGATGAGATTAAGAAGGTTGATATATTCACCGGCGTAAAGACTGTAAGTTTTGAGAAGGGTATATCCGACAGACTTATCTCCTATATATCGGATAGCGTATATGACAAGTTCATCGAGCATGTGCTTTCACAGTCACACTTATTTGGTGAAAAAGTTGATAAGAATGTAAGTATTGTCTACTCTCCTTTAAATGGCACGGGATTAAAGCCTGTTGTACGTGCTTTGTCGGAGAGCGGATATGATAATATATTTGTTGTGCCGGAACAGAAGGATCCTGATGGTAATTTCCCGACCTGCCATTTTCCGAACCCGGAGAATCGCGATACCATGGAGCTTGGTATTAAGTACGCCAAGGAACGCGGTGCGGATATCCTTATTGCCACAGATCCCGATGCGGACAGATGCGGTATAGCAATTAAGAGTAAGAGTGGTGATTATGCGCTTTTATCCGGTAATGAAATCGGAATACTGTTAATCGACTACTTATGTGCAAGAAGACAGGCGACTGATAAGATGCCGGCCAATCCTATCGTTGTGAAAAGTATCGTAACTTCCGATATGGTTGAAGAAGTTGCGGCATCATACGGAGTTAAGACCATTACGGTTCTTACGGGATTCAAATATATCGGTGAGGTTATGGCAAAGCTTGAGAGAGAGGGCCGCGAAGACGATTATATCCTCGGATTCGAGGAAAGTTACGGATACCTGTCTGCCGGTTATGTGCGTGATAAGGACGCGGTTGATGCGGCATTCCTTATTGCGGAGATGTTCGCGTATTATAAGACCAAGGGTATCTCGATTGAGGATAGATTGACTGCTTTATATGAGAAGTTCGGATATAGGGTTAATCCGGTGCGCTCCTATCAGTATGAGGGTTCAGCCGGACTTAAGAAGATGAATGAAATCATGGAGAATCTTCGTCGCGGAGTTAATGCGTTCGGTGATTATAAGGTATTGGAGACGCTTGATTACGATAAGGGAATTGGTGATTTGCCGAAGGCAAATGTGCTGCAGTATAAGCTTGACGATCGTGCATCGGTGATTATCCGCCCGTCGGGTACGGAGCCTAAGATTAAGGTATATGTATCGACCGTAGGAGATAGCCGCGCCGATGCTGAGGCAAAAGCAGAGAAGTTATTCGATTCGATTAAGCTATAATAAATTCGAGGGGGCCATTACCCCCTCGAATCTATATGTGTACCCAGGAATGCATCCCTGTATCTTACGAGATCGACCATTTCCTGTGCCTCTTTCCACTGCTCTTCCAAAGTCTTGGCATCCTTGCCTCGATTCTTGGCATCACGCTCGGAATTACGGTCTTTTTCATTCTGGCCGTTGAATGCGAGGAAGAAGTTACCTTCTACTGCACTAAGGGATTCGGTATTGCGATCCGCACTGCCTAATTTCTTTCTCTTGTCGATAGAAATGCTTTCAAATACACTGTCCATGATTCTTGTGATACTCATACAAATCCCTCCTTCCCTGGAAACTATGGATTGTGAGTCTCTACTATCAGGTTTCTACTTTGTATATCGACTAAATATTCGATATACTTTATATAAATTTTCAGAACATTTTATGAACATTGGAGTTATATATGAATGAAGTAACGATACGATTAAAAAAAGGCGAAGGCAGAACCATATCCGCAGGCGGTGAATGGGTATTCGATAATGAGATTGAATATCTGACTACCGATGGATATGAGGGTCCGTATAAGACAGGCGTTGTTAAGAACGGTTCCCTTGTAAAAGTTCGAGCTTTTAATGATTATGCACTTGGCGTGGGTCTTATAAGCGAGAATTCCAAGATAAGAGTGCGGTTACTTACCCGCGATATCGATGCTGTTATAGATGATGAGTTCTTCCGCATGCGATTAAAGAATGCATGGGAATATCGTAAAAGCACTGTAGATACAAGTTCCTGTCGAATTGTCTTTGGTGAGGCGGATTTCCTTCCGGGGATTACCATAGATAAGTTCGAGGATGTACTTGTAATCGAGGTTCTTTTCTTTGGAATGGAGCAGCACAAGGAGCGGATAATCGGGATTCTTAAGGAAATTCTTGCAGAAGACGGTATCGTTATTCGCGGTGTATATGAACGTTCGGATTCAAAAGAGCGCTTAAAAGAAGGCCTTGAGCGCGTCAAGGGCTTCATTGGTGCCGAGTTCGATACTACTGTAGATATAGTTGAGAACGGCGTTAAGTATCATGTCGATGTTAAAGATGGTCAGAAGACGGGCTTCTTCCTTGACCAGAAAAATAATAGATTGGCAACGCAGAGACTTTGTAAGGGTAAGAAAGTATTGGATTGCTTTACCCATACGGGTTCATTTGCTTTAAACGCGGGAATCGCAGGTGCAGCATCGGTGCTGGGAGTTGACGCATCGGAGTCTGCTATAGAAATGGCAACGAGTAATGCCGAGCTAAATGGACTGTCGGATAGAGTCAGGTTCGAGACACATGATGTGTTCGAGCTTTTACCGGAGCTGGAAAGACGTGGTGAGAGCTATGATGTGGTAATACTTGATCCGCCGGCCTTTACCAAGTCGAGAGAATCTGTAAAGAATGCAACCAAGGGTTACAAGGAAATCAATATAAGGGGCATGCGCCTTACACGTGACGGTGGATTCTTATGTACCTGCAGCTGCTCGCATTTCATGACCTATGAGCTTTTTACCAAAATGCTGCATGATTCCGCGCATGATGCAGGGGTTATTTTAAGGCAGGTTGAGTACAGGACCCAGAGTCCCGATCATCCGATACTTTTTAATCATGATGAGAGTTATTACCTGAAGTTTTACATCTTCCAGGTAGTGAAGGAGAAGTAGTGAATAAGCAAGTATATTTATTTGAACTGGATTCGGTAAGGAAAAGTGATGAAGAGATAACCATCGGGCAGAAGGCTTTGTACGACGAGATAGTTGTTAACGGCAACACGGTTGTGCTGACTTATAACCAGCTTGTGGATTCGCGCGCTTTTTTCAGTCTGCTTAATGATAGGGATTATTATGAGAGCCTGATTGCGTTATGCAAAGAAGGCAGGATTCGCGTGTCGCAGTATGGAGATCTCCGCACGATTTCGCAGTATATCCTAAGTACGATTGGTGATGATAAGCAATTTATCTATTCCGCTTTGCCGCTTAAGTACAGTCAGAAGCGTCTGACAGCATTGGTAAAGCGCAGTCTTATGTATTCCGACCTGTCGGAGATTCATAATTTCTATGTAGGTGATAACAGAACGGATGCAGAGCGTAGAGACCTCTTCATCGAGGTAGTTGACGGGAAGACTGCGGAGACTTCATTATCGGATGACGAGATGCGAGAGATATTGAAGAATCTCTATTGGCTTTTATCCACGGTGCTTAGATTAAGTGCAATGCATGAAATCTACATTCCGCCGAAGGATCCGGGAGAATATGCAGACTTACGCTTTCATAATATATTATCAGCGGTTATGCGCCTAAGTCGACCGGAGGATCCGTTGTTTAAGCCGGCGATCGATCTCCTTATGACGCTGCACTGTTATAAGAATAATAATGATAACCGTTCCGTATATATCCGCGAGATTAAGGATTCAGCATCGGATAAAGATGGTATTAACGTACTTATGTATGCGGAAGCTATTGTTAACCTCTGTTATAATTATGCTTGTGAGATCAGTATCTGCAATATTTCCAAGCATTACAATACGGATGAATTAACGGGCGGTGGTGATATGCCTACATTCAGTGAAGATTTCTTCCTTCGTTTATCGCAGGACTGGAACGGCGGGAAGAATCTTGATGCGAGATATTCATTTGAGGAAACGAATTTCTTTAAGGCATATGTTAAATCAAAAGATTTGCCCAGGCTTGCCGACGCCTTAAGATTAACGCAGTATGACCCCGGGAGTAAGAAGACCGTTATAGAATCGTCAACGCCGCGTTATGAGTACAGGTTGAAGGAACAGCGACGAAGCCATAAGCGTCGCAGCATGGGATTAATAATTAAAAGGATTCTGGCGAGTCTTCTTTGTGTGCTTTTTGCCTGCATATTCGCCATGTTCTTCCAAGGTTTGCAGGACCTTGTTGACGGAGAGAACATAATTAAGATAATGCTTGATATGAAGAGTCTTAGACATAGCCTTATTCTTACGCTCGGGTTCTTATTTGTAACTGAATTCGTTACGACGATTCTTACCAGGATATTTCCGGGTCTTGTGTCGCTTGGCGAAGCACTCGGCGGTATGGGGCGGCTTATTGCGGATGGATTGGCGATTCTTTGGGCTAAGGCAAGAGTTCATATTAACTCTAATGCAACGCGTGTCGATTACAAAGAAGAATTAAGCGAAGGAGCGCATATTAATTATGTTGCATCCCCGGAGCTTAAGTCATATATTGATTATTGTAAGGATGCGGGTGTAAAAGTGCCTGATTCTGCGCCGATTAAGATTGCGGATGTAAATGATGCGACGGTGGTGCATAAGTTAAGCCGCCTGGAAGAGCTTTTTCACTATAGATTCGGTGTCGCATATAAGAGCAAGTATAATATGATGCTGGCAGATCCTGTAATCGGGGGTGAGAACGAATACTATCCGTATGAGCGGATAATTCATACTAGCGGTAAAGATGGTGTTGTGATGGTTACGGTACATAATGACAAATATGTGCTGCTTCGTCAGTACAGGCATGCGCTTGGCAGGGTTCAATATGCATTCCCGCGGGGCTTCGCGGAGATCGGTGAGGAACCGGAATATACCGCGATTCGCGAATTGCAGGAAGAAATTAGTGCCGTGATTACCAAGAAGCCTGTATTACTTGGCAGGCTTGCTCCGGATAGCGGGTTGTCATCTATCCGCGTGTATGTATATAAGGTGGAAGTTGACAGCTATGAAGTGCAATCCGGTCATGAAGGTATTATTGATTGCGTCGAAGTGCCGGCAGATGGTTTTGCGTCATGGCTTAAGGAAAATGAGGGCGATGTCCTGAAGGATGACGGATTTACTCTTGGGGCGTGCACTTTATTGTAGAATAGGTTTATTTGAGGTGTGATATGGACGAGAGACTTGAATTAATTGAGAAATTGAAAGCAGCCAATGTCGAGTATGAGTTGACTGAGGAGGAAAAGTCCTTCAAGAGACGTTATGAGGCGGAGTTAAAAGCTCTTCGCGGCGAAGATATGTATGAGCAGCTTCTTCCGATTATATATAGCATTGCAAAGAAGTATGTGGGTAAGGGAGAGCTTCTCCAGGACATAGTTCAGGAAGCGAATCTTAACGTGCTTGAGAATATGGATAAGTATATAGGCATCGTGGAAGGCGTTGAAGGCGATTTCATTACGCCGATTGAAGAGGAGATTGAGCGGATGATCTGTGAGTATCTTATGCTTGATGTAGATACAGCAATGGAGAATCGCAAGATGCTTGATAAGCTGAATCAGCTTCTTGAAGCGGTTAATTCCTTAAAGGAACAGAATGCAGAGTATTCAATCGAAGATATATCCGAATTCCTTGATATAGAAGTCGACGAGATAGAAAATCTCTTGCGGATCGCAGGGGAATTGAATGAGTAGACAGATTGAGGGCGTACAATTAATGTACGCCCTTTATTACTTTTTAATCCTGTGACAGTCTTATAAGGAGCGGGTATAAAAGCGTTGCTATTGTCACACCGAATGCGCACTGTATAAGGTTCGGAATTATTCCGCCTACTGCAGCGACGAGACCTGCATATATGCTTACTTCGTTTAATACGGATAACATGAATATCTCAAAAAGGAAGTATCCGATTACCATAATGAGTTCGCCGAAGATACCTGTTAATATAAGCCTTATTATTAAATGACTTTTCGGTATAAGTCTTGTTAGCATTTTATGGATCAGGCACGCTGTAAGTGCCGAGAGAGCTTTGACGATAAAGGTTGCCGGTGCATATATAAGATACCCTGATATAAGATCGGACAGAGCGGAGCCAAAGCCTGCCGCAAAAGGTCCTAATACAGGTCCCAATAAAAGTCCCGAGAGTAAGACGAAGCCGTCACCCGGGTGTATATATCCCCCTGTAGATGTCGGAATCTTGATGATCATGGTGCCGACAAATGTAAGTGCGGCCAGAAGTCCGGTCAGTACAAGTCGTTTCATTCTTTTATTCTCATTGTTGACAGTATTTGCTGTATTGTTCATGTAATTCCTCCGCAATGTAAGTAGATCGTAAATAGTTCTTCACAAACCTTAGCACATCAGATATAATAGCACTGAGCTGGCATTTAAAAAATGACCAATTATAAGTATATTTAAGGGGACAGCATTATGCCTAAGGTCTATGAGATGGTCTATGATTACTATATTAATGAGATAAAGAGCGGAGCCCTTCATTCGTGGGACAAGATGCCGTCGCTAAGGGAGACGGTTAACATTCTTAATGTAAGCAGAACTTCCGTGGAGACGGCATATACCAATCTTGCCGCTGACGGATTCATATATCCGGTTGAGAAAGTGGGGTATTACGTAGCAGATTCGGCGGAGCGCTTTTTTGAAGATATGAAGAAGGACGGGGCAGAGGAGATAGCTGAAAATAGAAGATATACCTATGACCTTGCGACCATCGGTGAGGACCGGGCCGTATCCTGCCTTGATCTGTGGCGTCGTTATATGAAGTCGGCGCTTCGACAGGAGGAGAGACTGCTTTCTTATGCGGATAATCAGGGAGAAGAGGATTTGAGGGAAGAGATAGCTGTGTATGTGCGTAAGACCCGCAATATAATCTGCACCGCGAAGGATATCGTGATAGGAGCAGGATATCAGAATCTTCTTCAGATTCTAAGCAAGGTGGCAGAGGATGAGCAAAGCGCATATATTGCACCGAGCTATATGACAAAGTGGGGCGAGGTTATGACGATGAAGAGCCGCCGTGAATTCATTGATGGAGCTTTTAAGGCCGGCAGACTTATTATTGAAGATGATTATCAGAATGATTTCGCGTTTTCGACTAAGCCTATGCCGAGTATATATGCGATGACAGGCGGGGAGAGAACTGCGTTTATAGGATCGTTCTCCAGAGTGCTTTTACCAAGCATAAGAATAAGCTACCTTATATTACCGCGTGAGCTTCGCGGTAAATACGAAGAGGTAAAAGGTGACTATAACCAGACTTCATCCATGGCGGAACAGATTGCCCTGGCGAAGTTTCTAAGAGACGGTCAGCTTAATCGCCATATTAAGAAGGTCAGGAGATATTATGAAGAGAAGAAGGCATTAACCATTAGGTTATTGCATGAAGCATACGGGAATAAGGCGCGGATAATTTCCGGCGAGAGCGGTATGGAGATAGGAATACTGCCATACCGCGGTCTACCAAAGGAAAAACTTAAACAATGTCCCGTTAAGGTTAATGTCGTAAGTGATAACGACGATAATGAGATGCTTCTCATATCATGCAGTAAGATCGGCATAGATGATATGAGAGAGGCAATAGGGATTCTGTCCCGGATTTAGTTATTATTCATTATGCTTCCGATAGTTACGCTGGCGAGGATTATTATCGCGCCTATAACCTGAGTCAATGTAAGCGTCTCCGATAGGAATACGACGCCGGCAAATATGGATATTACGGTCGTAAGGTTCGCGATAAGTGTTGCGCTTGTAACCGATATGTGGTTACTTGCAAAGTTAAGGAGCATAAATGCCACAACCGAAGAGATTACTGCAAGGTAGGCCATGCAGCCGTAGAATATTGGCTGTGCGATTGCCACAGTGAACATACCCGGTTCTCTTACGATATCGAATATCGCAGGGACGAAATACACGATGCTTCCAATCATGAACATCGCGTATGTGCGCTCCAATGGATTATAGTATTGTCCGGCTTCATTACTGAATACATAGAACATCGAACCCGAGATTACTGCGATTATAAGAAAAAGTAATCCCAAGGTCGAAGACTTAAGGCCGGTTGCGCCTATAGTCGTAAGTGCAACTCCGAAAACCGAGAGAAGTGCACATACAATCTGGGTCTTAAGTATCCTGGTCTTGACGAAGATCACATCTGCAAGTATTCCCGCAATAGGCACGAGCGCGATGATGATTCCCGCAAAGGAAGAGGAGGTAAGCTTGATTCCGTAGCTTTCTGCAATGAAATATATGCATGGCTGGCATATTGCAAGCTTAAGGAGAGGCTTTAACGGCTTTCCTTTAAGCGAAAATGTAAAAAGCGCTTTATCGCCAAGCAATTTATTAACTACTACAATTAAATTCAGTACGATGAATGCTATGATGAATCGCACTGCAATCATTACACTCGGTGTTACCATGTTAAGAAGAAGCTTCGAGAATAAGAAGCTGAATCCGAAGATGGTATCGCCTATTATTACTGCGAGAAGTCCGAGTTTCGGTTTCTTTACGTTGTCTTTATTAATTCCGGTCATTATTTATTGTTACACTCCCAATTCCAGCTGTCGCGGCAACTGTCTTCAAGCGATTCGTGAGTCTCCCAGTTAAGAAGCTTCTTGGCAAGAGTAGCATCTGCGTAGAAAGCAGGGAGATCGCCGTCACGACGTGGGCCGACTTTATAATTAAGCTTAATATTATTAACTTTCTCAAATGTCTTAATGAGTTCAAATACGCTGGTACCCTTTCCCGTTCCTAGGTTAATAGGCGTAGAGCCTGTGTGGTTCAATGCATACTTTAATGCTGCCACATGTCCTTTTGCAAGGTCAACTACGTGGATGTAGTCGCGGATACAGGTTCCGTCCGGGGTATCGTAATCGTTGCCGAATACGGTGAGGCATTCTCTTATCCCCTTAGCAGTCTGTGTGATGTAAGGCATCAGATTATTCGGTATGCCGTTTGGCTTCTCGCCGATAAGTCCCGAAGGATGCGCACCGATCGGGTTAAAGTAGCGAAGCGAGATAATGGAAAGCTCACTATCCGTTGCAGCCGTATCATTAAGAATCTGCTCGATCATGAATTTCGTAGTTCCGTAAGGGCTGGTGCATCCGCCAATCTTCATTGTCTCTACATAGGGGATCGGATTAAGCGGTCCGTATACCGTTGCGGATGAGCTGAAGATGAATCTCTTCACGTTATGCTCTTTCATAGATTCAAGCAATGTAAGTGTGGCATCAAGGTTATTTCTGTAATACATAAGCGGCTTCTGTACGGATTCGCCTACTGCCTTGTATCCCGCGAAGTGAATGACTGCTTCAATATCTTCTTTATCTAAAAGCGCATCAACCGCCTTTCTGTCGCAGACGTCGATTTCGTAGAAGGTTACGCTTTTTCCGGTAATCTCTTCTATCCTGTCTATAACGGATTTCTCGGCATTGTAGAGGTTGTCGGCGATAACGACTTCAAAGCCTTCATTTAATAATTCTACGGCGGTATGTGATCCTATATAACCTGCTCCGCCGGAAAGAAGAATTTTGCTCATATTTAATCCTCCTAAAATTGGTTAATGTATTATAGTCACTGGAATTCCGGAGGAATTCTCGGGACATTTCCGGTGACGTTCTGTAATATATTCTTGGCAAGGTCGATGAATTCCTGCGCAGCACGCGGGAGATACCGGTCCTTGTTGTAAGCTATTGCCAGATGCTCCGTTGTTGCGGATGAGCCGAGGGGATAGTAGTCCATCTCTTCATCGGTGCCCATCGCTGCAGATAGTGTTGTCTCGCCTCGAAGGAACATCTCCGGATATACTGCGATGCCGAGGCCCTTTTTGGCAAGTGCGAAAGCGGTCTGGATATTCGCCGATTCGCAGAAGACATGGGGTACAATCTGGTGCTTTTTGAAATAAGAGTCGACTATCGTTCTTATTCTGTCGCCCTTCTTTAATAATATGAAAGGCTGGTTCCTGAATGCAGTTATATCGACTGCTTCAGAGAATTCTTCGCGCTTCTTCTGGCATTCGTCGCCAAATAACTGTTCCATTATCGATACGGGAACCGCAAGGAACAAGCGGTCTGCTGATAGCTCCGTTACCTCGGCGGACGGCGAGAAGAATGGGGAGAAGCCTAAGATCAGGTCAACTGCCCCGTGCTGAAGCATGTCCTCCAAGCTGACTGCATTTGCCTCTTCTATTCTTATGTTGACATTCGGGTGAGTGGCTCTGTATGCGGGAAGAAGAAGCGGGAGCAGCGCCTGGCCTCTTGTATAGGTAATGCCTATCGTAAGCTCGCCTTTGATATCGCCTGATAAGTCCTTGACTTCGCTTAAGAACTGGCTGTGAATGTCAAGAATCTGCCCGCTTGTCTCTACAAGTCTGGCACCTGCGTAGGTCAAAGATAATCCCGGGTTACGCTCAAAAAGCTGTGTGCCGATTTCGTCTTCAAGCTTCGTTATGTGGTTCGATAATGCCTGTTGTGAGATATGCAGGCGATTCGCGGCCCTTGTTATATTCATCTCTTCCGCTACCACAAGAAAATAATTTAGGTTGGTAAAATTCATGAATAATCCCATCTAAAAAGTTGTTAATTATTAGTGGCTAAAAAGTTAAGTAATTGTCAATAATAGCGGTCAACAGATAGCCATATAATCATACTACTACCATATTAAGATGAGGTCAAGTAGCCACAACCTTTTTGTTGTGGAAAAAACATATAAAAAAGTGTTTTTAACATTCGGACACTGATGATACTATAATATGTGGTGTTTATGAACGTAATTCTACACGTTTCAAAGAAAAAGGTAGGTATTTAATATGGCACAGAAAAAATTAGTGTTAAACTCTGCTTGGTGCAAGGGTTGCGGAATTTGCGCAGCTTTCTGTCCAAAGCAGGTACTCGCTTTGTCGGACGAGAAAGTGACAATCGCTAATGAAGATGCGTGCATCTTCTGTGGTCAGTGCGAGCAGAGATGCCCTGACTATGCAATTTATATTGAAGATAAAGAGGAGGTAGGTAATCAATGGGTAAGACCGTTTTAATGCAAGGTAACGAAGCCGTTGTAGAAGGCGCAATCGCTGCCGGTATGCGCTTTTATGCAGGTTATCCGATTACACCTTCAACGGAAATAGCTGAGCAGTCAGCAGTACGCCTTCCGCAGGTTGGCGGTAAGTTCATTCAGATGGAAGATGAGATCTCTTCCATGGCAGCAACTATCGGAGCTTCAGCTGCAGGCGTTAAGGCCATGACAGCATCCTCCGGCCCGGGATTCTCTCTTAAGCAGGAGAATCTTGGATATGCATGTATTACAGAGATTCCTTGCGTCGTTGTAGACGTACAGAGATCCGGACCTTCAACAGGTCTTCCTACAAGCCCTTTATAGGCCGATGTAATGCAGGCTAAATGGGGAAGTCACGGTGATCATCCGGTTATCGCACTTTCCCCGGCATCTGTTCGCG
>JAILJL010000005.1 GCA_024694785.1 Lachnospiraceae bacterium | reverse complement strand
TGTGGAATTTATTACAGAGGCCGTAATAGAGCCTACATTCGAATACCGGGATAATTATATGTTCCTTACACTTAACATACCGAAGGATATATATGAAAGGATTGTTGTACTTGATGCCGGACATGGCGGCAATATGCCGGGAATGGTTGTTAACGGTATCAGGGAGAAGGATGTCAATCTTGAGATTGTGCTTAAGCTAAAAGCGCTTTTAGACGAGGATCCGACAATTAAAGTATATTATACGAGACTTATTGATGAAGATATTCCGCTTGAGAAAAGAGCCGGACTGGCAAATGAACTTGAGGCCGATATCTTCCTGTCCGTTCACCTTAATTCTTTCGGAAGAGCGTATAATTCCACTAGCGGAACGATGACAATGTATAATGAACTTGCCGGAGAGACCGATAATAAGAGCAAGGCATTTGCAAAAATTATAAATGATGCTCTGGTGGGGGCGCTTGGTACAAGAGACCTGGGTGTGGTTAAGGGAAGCTCTATCCTCATTATAAGGGAGGCCAAGGTACCGGTTGCGCTTACCGAGCTCGGGTTCATGTCCAATAAGAAAGAGCTTGAGAATCTGACGTCGGAAGAATATCAGAATGCAATTGCTGTAACTATATATGAAACTATTAAAAAAGCACTGGACGAGGGATTTTGATGAGAATAATATTTGCGACAGGTAATGAAGGTAAATTGAGAGAGATACGCGAGATTATGGGCGATCTCGGACTTGAGATAGTATCGATGAAACAGGCGGGAATCAAGGCGGATATAGTGGAAGACGGTAAGTCCTTCAAGGAGAATGCGCTTATCAAGGCAACGACTATCTCAAAGCTTGCGGTAGGTGAACTTGTAATGGCGGATGATTCCGGACTTGTGATCGATGCTCTTGGCGGAGAACCGGGTATCTACTCTGCCAGATACATGGGTGAGGATACTTCTTACGATATTAAGAATAAGGCAATCCTCGAAAGAATGAATGGTGTCGAGGGTGCAAAAAGAAGCGCAAGATTCGTATGTGCGGTTGCTGCAGCAGTTACGGATGTATCGGGCAACACAAAAGAGTATACGACGGAGGGAACTTTTGAAGGATTAATAAGTGAAAGAATCGCCGGTGAGAACGGATTCGGTTATGACCCGATATTCTATGTGCCTGAAGCTGGCAAGACATCTGCGGAAATAACCCCGGAAGAGAAGAATTCCATGAGCCACAGGGGAAAAGCATTGCGGGCAATGAAAGATGTACTCGTAAAAGAAGTTATATAAAGTCTGATAGAAAATTGTTTGAAAAAAACAAAAAATTTAGTTGACAAAGTAACCGCCCTATCATATAATATAACTTGCGTCATGGTTAGAGATTGATATCAGGCGTTGACGGGGTGTGGCTCAGTTTGGCTAGAGCGCCTGGTTTGGGACCAGGAGGTCGCAGGTTCGAATCCTGTCACCCCGACTTGGGGAAGTCCCAATTCTTATATACGCGGGTGTAGTTCAATGGTAGAATGACAGCCTTCCAAGCTGTACACGTGGGTTCGATTCCCATCACCCGCTTTTCGTGTGTTCGTAGCTCAGCTGGATAGAGCAACGGCCTTCTAAGCCGTGGGTCGGGGGTTCGAATCCCTTCGAGCACGTTAATATTCTTCTGTATCTATTCCGGAAGGGATAGATATTGCTTTATTAAGAGGGTTATCTGCGAGCGGGAAGTTCGTAGGCCCCTTCTTCTTATACATGGTGGGTATAGCGCAGTTGGTTAGCGCGCCAGATTGTGGCTCTGGAGGCCCTGGGTTCGAATCCCAGTATCCACCCTTTTTGGACTTACAGGTTCATCTTGCTATGCAAGGTAAGCATAACCGGCATTGTTGTGCTTGTCAAAGATTGATGGGCTATCGCCAAGCGGTAAGGCACAGGACTTTGACTCCTGCATGCACCAGTTCGAATCTGGTTAGCCCAGTTATATGGGATACTAGCTCAGGTGGTAGAGCACTTGACTTTTAATCAAGTTGTCGGGGGTTCGAATCCCCCGTGTCTCATTTATATATGATTTACAGTCCCCGAGCTTTCGTAAGCTTTGGGGATTTTTTGTTGTGATTTTTCTCTAATTTTGTTATTATTTATATGCATCAAAGCGTTTGGGAGGAAATCGTTATATGCTTAGAGATGTATCTATGGAAGAGATTTCCGACGGGAAGAAGTATACAAAGCACGATATGGCGCGCCTGGGCTGTAACGATTGTAATGGTTGTTCGCAATGCTGCGAGAAGATGGGCGATACGATAGTGCTTGATCCTTTGGATGTATATAGGATAACGAAGCATCTGAATTGCGACTTTCAAAGTATTATCGGTACTTATATAGATCTTCGCATTGTTGACGGCGTATGCCTTCCGGGAATCAGGATGACGGATGAGACCGGCGCTTGCGGATTCTTAAAGGGAGGAAGATGTTCGATACATGCGATACGTCCGGGCATATGCAGACTGTTTCCGTTAGGCCGTGCATATGAGGACGGGAGCTTTTATTACTTCCTGCAAAAAGATGAGTGCGCAGTAAAGAATCGTTCGAAGGTGAAAATTTCGAAATGGATAGGCGAGGATGATATTGAAAGTTACGAGAAGTTCGTGCTTACATGGCATAATTTCCTTATAAGGATAAGGGAAATGGTTGCGAAGATGGATGATCACGAGGAGATAAGAGCTGCAAGCATGATGGTTCTTGGTAATTTCTTCGTGGCGCCGTATGATGCACAATGTGATTTTTATGAGCAGGTCTATGAGCGAATTGAAGCTTACCCGCTTTTAAAATAAATTTGAGTTGAAGGTATTGTAAAGGAGAATTACTATGGAAATCAAGAATTTTGCGGAATTAATCGGCAAGGTTAAGGGTATGCCGGAGATGAAGAGAATGGTCATTGCGGCAGCAGGTGAGGAGCATACTTTGGAAGCTGCTCTTCATGCCAGAAAAGAGGGAATCTGCAGACCAATTCTTGTTGGTGATGCAGCCAAGATCAGGGAGATTCTGAAAGAACTTAAGGAAGAAGTTCCGGAAGAGGATATCTATGATGCGGCAGAGCCGGAAGTGGCAGCAGCCAAGGCAGTTGAGCTGGTACGTGAAGGCAAGGGCGATTTCCTTATGAAAGGTTATCTTGATACCAAGGTCATCTTAAAGGCTGTTGTTAATAAGGAAACAGGTCTTGGACAGGGCCGTCTTATGAGTCATTTCACAATGTTTGAGGTTCCGGGATATCACAAGATTATCGTTGCGGTAGATGGCGGTATGGTTACATATCCTGATCTTCAGATGAAGAAAGAGATCATTCTTAATACAATAGATGTACTTCATGCATATGGTTATGAGAATCCGAAGGTTGGCGTTCTTGCGTGCGTTGAAAAGGTTAATCCGAAGATGCCTGAGACGCTTGATGCGGATGAACTTGCCAAGATGAATGCAGCAGGCGAGATTCCGGGATGTATCGTTGAAGGACCTATCTCTTATGACTGTGCAATGAGTAAGGAAATTGCTGATTTCAAGGGCTATGAGAGCAAGATTGCAGGTGATGTCGATGTATTGATCGTTCCGAATATCCATGCCGGCAATATTCTCGGTAAGGTATATACGGTTACTTGCGGTGCAAAGATGGCAGGCTTCATTGTCGGCGCAAAGTGCCCGATCGTACTTACATCAAGAGGCTCTTCCGCAGAAGAGAAGTATATGTCGATTGTGGTATCCGCTGCAGCTACCAAATAGTTATTAATGTATATTGGCCCGGCTTCCATGCGGGAGCCGGGAATTCTTTTTTGATTATTAATGTGAAGGGATAGTATGGCTAAGATTAAGAGAAACAAAGAAAATGCGATATTGATGTTCATAATGGTGGTGGCCATCGTTTTCATTGTAATGATGGGTTCGCTTTTTCTTAATAAGAGCAGGGAATTTGTCTACTCGCGCTCGCTTAGCGATACTGTTGTGGAGATTGACGGCGAAGATATAGCCTTATATCGTCTTACCTATTATATAATGATTGAGGAAGAAGCAGTAAATGAAGCAGCAATGATATATGATCCTGAGAAGCCCTGGACTTATTGGAATATCTATGTAAGTAATGCTTATGTATCTACATCGGCGCGAGAGATTACAATGAATTATTTCTTGCGTGATTATGTGTATTCGAGAATCGCGATTGAAGAGGGATTTGTACTTGAGGATTCCGAGATAGAGGATCTTAAGGTAAAAGCACGGACAATTTATTCCGGTCTTACCGATAAGCAGGTATCGACGCATATTTCGGAAGAGGATATTCTTACTGCAATAACCGAGAAGGCCTATGCGGATAAGTATGTGATTGCCATGGCGAAGGAGAAGAAGCTTGATATTACCGAAGAGGTTTTGTCCGCTTATTATGGAATGAACAGTTCATTCTTTAAGAAGACGATGGAAGCTCATAGGGTTAAGATCAAAGAAAAAATCTGGAATCAGGTTCCGATGGGACACGTGACAATTAACTGATGTTTTGATATAATATGTGGGCCCCTTCTTTTTATAATATTTGCGGGTGTGGTGGAATTGGCAGACACGCAAGATTTAGGTTCTTGTGCGAGAGCGTGCAGGTTCAAGTCCTGTCACCCGCATTTATGGTTCGCCTGATGGCGGACCATTTTTGTTGCCGCATTAGTGTATTTGAGGCAACATAGTATTGAAAACTACATCACGTAGTGTTATAATGAATGAGCCGGACGGGAGCCGACGAATGTTATGCAAAGGAGTTAGAAAAATGGCACCAAGAACAAAATTAAGAGACAGAATATTACCTGATTATACAAGAGGCGAAGAAGTGGCAAATATGATAACGCATATAGTGGGCGGAGCTTTTGGAATAGTTGCGCTAGTGCTTTGCGTGGTATTCTCCGCATTAAGACACGATTGTTTTTATGTTGTGGGTTCTGCGATATACGGAGTGTCACTTATAGCATTATATACAATGTCCAGTGTGTACCATGGAATTCATCCGAATGTAGAGATGGGTAAGAAGGTTATGCAGGTACTTGATCACTGCACGATATATTTTCTCATCGGAGGAACATACACGGTAGTAGCAATAGGACCTCTCCGTGAGTATAAGACGTGGATAGGCTGGACCATATTCGGAGTTGTCTGGGGATTATGCGCTTTTGCAACGGTATTTACTGCAATTGACTTTGAGAAGTATACCAAGCTTTCGATGGGATGCTATATCGGAATAGGCTGGCTTATTATCGTAGCTGTCAAGCCGACGATTGCTGCGCTCACAATGCCGGGATTCATATATTTGCTTCTCGGCGGAGTATCATATACTCTCGGAGCAAGTCTTTATGCGATAGGAGAGCGGATAAAGTACATACATGCAACCTTTCATATATTCGTGCTGCTTGGAACAGCGTTGCAGTTTATTGCAATTTTCAAATATGCGATACTCAGATAGTGAGAAAAGCGGTGTGAAACCGCTTTTTTTGTACCCTGATTTGTGATACAATTAACTTGTATAATTATAAATGCAAGGAGAGAGCGAATGATCGAGCAAATATATCTTAACGATAACTGGCTGTTTCATCCTGAAGGAGAAGAGACGTCGGTTGTACGCATTCCCCATACGGTTAAAGAAATACCGTTCCATTATTTCTCCGAGAAATCATACCAAATGATATCCTATTATGAGAAAGAAATAGAGATTAAGGAAGAATGGCTTGATAAGGCTATAATTCTGGAGGTTGGTGCGGCAGCGCATGATGCGGTGCTTTATATTAACGATAAGGAAGTGCTTTCACATCATAGCGGATATACTGCGTTTTCAATTGATATTGCGCCTTATGTCAATAAGGGGGGCAATAAGATTAAGATAAAAGTGGATAGCCGTGAATCGTTAAATGTTCCGCCTTTTGGTCTGGTTATAGATTATCTTACTTATGGCGGAATATATCGGGATGTTACGCTTACAATTAAGGATAAGGCTCACTTCGCGGATTCTTTTGTATATTCAATAAGGCATGAAGACGGCACTTATTCTCTGTGCGTGCAGGATACACTTTCTGCACAAGGCGTGGGAGGTACTGTAACACATTCGCTCACAAGTCCTGATGGCAAGGACATACCGCTTGTTGCTGACAGAGTCGAGATAAGAGAGAAGAACTTTGTAATGTATAAGCCGATTCTTCCGCTTGAGTGGTCGGTTGATACGCCGATTCTTTATAAGGTTACATCAATACTTAAAATAGGCGGAGTACTTCGTGATGAGAATGAAGTAACATTCGGTTTTAGGGAAGCAGTATTTAAGAATGACGGATTCTATCTTAACGGCAAGAGAATTAAGTTAAGAGGTCTTAACCGTCATCAGTCATATGCATATGTGGGATACGCAATGCCTAAGAGCATGCAGGAATATGATGCTAAGATTCTCAAGGAAGAATTGCATTGCAACGCGGTTCGTACATCGCATTATCCTCAGTCACATGATTTTATAAGAAAGTGCGATGAACTGGGATTATTGGTATTCACCGAGATTCCGGGATGGCAGCATATCGGAGATGAAAGCTGGCGTGACCAGGCATTGCTTAATGTTAAAGAGATGGTGGAGCAATACAGGAATCATCCGTCAATAATTCTCTGGGGTGTAAGAATTAACGAATCCGCAGATTGCGATGAGTTATACGAGAAGACCAATCTTCTGGCACATAAGCTTGATCCGTCAAGACAGACCGGCGGAGTAAGATGCATTAAGAACAGTAAATTATACGAAGATGTATATACATACAATGATTTTGTACATAACGGAATAGCGGAAGGGGCAGAGCCTAAGAGGAAAGTTACGTCGGATGTTAATAAGCCGTATCTTATCTCGGAGTACAACGGACACATGTATCCTACCAAGAGTTATGATACCGTTGCCCATAGAACGGAGCACGCACTTCGTCATGCA
>JAILJL010000168.1 GCA_024694785.1 Lachnospiraceae bacterium | reverse complement strand
ATAAGGAGGTAATGCTTACTTGCTCTCCGTCAACGGTTTCATTAAAAGTTATCACATTATGCGAGGCATGTCAAATGTTTTTTTTAAGATGGAATTGTAGAGATCATCAGATAAAACAGAAGAATCTTTTCCTTGACAAGTTATATTGCGCAAAATATAATATGGTAAAAGATATATTTATGTGAGGTTTGCTATGGCACAGAAATATGAACAATTACTATTAAAGAATCAGCTTTGTTTTCCGCTATATGCCTGCAGTAGGAAGATAGTCGGGGATTATACGCCGTATCTTAAGCCTCTGGGGCTTACATACACACAGTATGTTGTAATGATGGTCTTATGGGAGCGTGAATCCGTAAATGTAGGCCAGCTCGGAAATATCCTTCACCTTGATGCAGGAACTCTGACCCCGCTTCTTAAAAGGCTGGAGAATATGGGCTATGTAAAAAGAGAGCGCTCAAAGGACGATGAACGGATCACGGTTATAAGTATTACGGATGCGGGAGATAGTCTTAAGGAGAAGTGTAAGGATATTCCGCTCAAGTTGTCATCGAAGAACTCTCCGCTTAGCGAAAAAGAAGCCAAGGAGCTTTATAGGTTGTTATATCTGTTATTGGATGAAGAATAAAATGATTCTATATCATACCGGCGACCGGGAGATAGTACACCCGGATATTCACCATGGAAGGAAGAACGCGGATTTTGGCTGGGGATTCTATCTGACACCGGATAAGGAATTCACTTATCGCTGGGCAAGAGATGGTGCCGTTGTCAATGTATACGAATTGGACGAAGGTGGTCTCGATGAGCATATTTTTCTTCGGGACGAGGCGTGGTTTAAGTATATCTTTGACAATCGCGGATTAAAAGACGGATTGGAAGCTGATGTTATCATCGGACCCATTGCAAATGATACGATTTTCGATACTTTAGGCATCATAACCAGCGGCTACCTTAGACCGGAAGAAGCCATGAGGCTCCTTTTGATAGGACCGGAATATAAGCAGGTAGCAATCAAGACAGAGAAAGCGGTTAATCAACTTCGGTTCATAAGATCAGAGAAGATAGAACGGATGGATGCAAAAGCTCTGAAAAAAGAGCAGGATGCATTTCAGAATGAATTTGCAGAAGAGCTGTCAAAGATTACCGGCCCTTGATAAGAAAAAGATATAATTTAGAGCCACTTTTCTAAGAAGCATCTTGGAAAAGTGGCTCTTATGGTATTATTCATTATTTACAGCATTCCGGAACCGTAACACTTGCAATATACTCTGCATCTGCCGGAATCTTTATTCCCGGATCCTCTATCTTAAGATCGGCTTTCTTTCCTTTATGTTCCAGCCCAAGGATGAAATGGCACAGCGCAATGCCAACATCAATCTTTTGAAGATCCCCGGTCAGATCGCTGGTATAACCCTTATCCTTCTTTTCGTAGAAATGATAAGCGCCATCCTTGTGCACGATTCTCCAAGGCTGCTTATTCACCGCAGACGGAGCCCATCTTACCATATCAAGAATCTCTGACATGTTATCGTCAGGATTAAGAGGCTGTTCCCACTTCTCTTCAAAGAAAAGCTTATCGGGAGAAATACGGGAATCCGTACTGATGCCCTTTCGCATCATAGTTTCCTTGATAGACTTCTTTGTTGCAGGATAACCTAACGGACTTACACACGGCATCATCTCGCCTGCTTTAAGACCGGCAGCATTTTCAAAAGCCTCTCTTTTCATAGTCCCGCCTATCCAGACGGTACCTATTCCAAGAGACCATGCATGTAAGACCAGTTTCTCAAAGGAATAGCCGAAAGCAACATCCGCGTAAGGCTTTTTCGCAACCATGCCGGCTACATATAAGCATTCTGCGCTTAAGACAGGACTGGAAAGCCCGTATTCTTCAGCATCCATAAGCACAAACCTGACAGGAATATCAAACGGATTGGGAATATCCTTTATATATTCCTCGATATCCTTGCGATGAGCCTCGCTAAGTGCGTTACCGTCATAGGTACGTACGCTTTTTCTGCTCTTAATAATATTTGTAAGGGTATCCATTTTCAGCTTAATCCTCTCAATTTAAAAGATCTTCTACAGCTTTTCTTACGTTGCCCATATCTTCCGTAGGCTCAAATCTGGCAACAACCTTGCCTTCTCTGTCGATAAGGAACTTGGTGAAATTCCACTTAATATATGCCTTGTCGCCAAATGCTTTATTGTTCATATCCGTGAATTTCTGCAAAGCTGCATTCTTAATGCCCTTTCCGAATCCTTCAAAAGGCTTCTCGGAAGCAAGATAAGCAAATAACGGATCTGCAGTTTCTCCGTTTACATCAATCTTTGCAAACTGCGGGAATTCCGTACCAAACTTTAATGTGCAGAACTCATGGATTTCATCTTCGGAACCGGGAGCCTGATTAGCGAACTGGTTGCAAGGGAAGTCGAGAATTTCGAAGCCCTTATCACGTAAATCCTTGTACATAGCCTCGAGTGGCTCATAATGCGGAGTGAAACCGCATCCTGTTGCCGTATTGACAATTAAAAGAACCTTGCCGCTGTACTCTGAGAGACTTACACAGTTTCCCTTCATATCCTTTACGTTGAAATCATAAACTGTACTCATAACTAATACCTCCTAAAAATTAATTGTTGTTATCACTTGCTTTATCTTCATCGAGAATTTTATATAAGATCTGATAAAGTGAAGCTGCATCTTCTTTGGTAAGGTGAAACTCCTTGGCCATTGTTTCCGGAACACAAAGTGCCTTGTCCTTAAGCTTCTCACCTGCATCCGTAAGTGTTATTACAAGATTACGCTCGTCGTTGATGTCTTTCTCTTTCTTAATAAAGCCCTTGGATTCAAGCTTTTTCAAAAGCGGTGTTACCGTATTGGTCTTAAGGCAAAGGGCTTCGCACAGAAACTTCTCGTTAACCTGCTTTTCCTCCCACAAAACCATCATAACGATATATTGAGTATAGGTTAAGTCAAGCTTGTCGAGAAGGGGCTTATACTTCCTGGTAATCAGATTAGTAACTGCATACAGCGGGAAGCAGAGTTGATTTTTAAGTCTTATTGCGGCGTATTTATCATCCACTTTACTTACCTCCGATTATATCGCGCACGACTTATTTTTCTTGATTATATCGCGCACGATATAATTTGTCAACACCTTTTTTCACATTGCTTTATTTTTTCTCCTGTGCTATTGTGAAAGTATGGTACGAGCGATGATTAGCTATGTGAAAGGAGCTGAGAAGATGGCAATTGATATGACGATTTCTAATGATATCAGATACGTGGGAGTCAATGATCACAAGATTGACCTTTTTGAGGGGCAATATAAGGTGCCGCAGGGAATGGCATATAATTCCTATGCGATAGTGGATGAGAAAGTTGCTATAATGGATACAGTGGATGCGAAGTTTACCCATGAATGGCTTGATAATATACACAAAGCCCTCGGCGGCAGTAAGCCCGATTACCTTGTTATCCAGCATATGGAGCCGGATCATTCGGCGAACATTGTTAATTTTGCGAAGACATATCCCGATGCGGTTATAGTATCTTCGTCGAAAGCTTTTACAATGATGAAGAATTTCTTCGGTACGGAGTTTGAAGAAAAGCGCCTGATTGTAGGAGAAGGCGATACATTAAGCCTTGGAAGGCACACCCTTACATTCGTGACAGCACCTATGGTTCACTGGCCGGAAGTAATAATGACGTATGATAATATCGATAAAGTTCTCTTTTCTGCAGACGGATTCGGCAAGTTCGGTGCGAACGATGTCGATAACCCTGACGGCGATATTAACGTGGATTCTTCTGCCTGGGACGATGAGGCGAGGAGATATTATATCGGAATAGTCGGAAAGTACGGCGTGCAGGTGCAGACAGTCCTTAAGAAGGCAGCAAATCTTGAGATAAGTATGATATGTCCGCTTCATGGTCCGGTATTAAAGAAGGACCTTACGCATTATATTAAGAAGTATGACATCTGGTCTTCGTACGAAGCAGAGAGCGAGGGAGTATTTATCGCATATACAAGCGTATACGGTCATACCAGGCAGGCAGCAGAGCTTTTGGCAGAAAAGCTCAAAGCCAAGGGTTGTCCAAAGGTTGTAATTATGGATCTCGCAAGGACGGATATGGCGAAAGCGGTTGAGAATGCATTTCGTTACGGTAAGCTTGTACTTGCCACAACAACCTATAATGCGGAGATTTTCCCGTTCATGCATGCATTTGTGGAGAATCTTGTTGAGAGAGGATTCAAAAAGCGCACAATCGGCATAATCGAGAACGGTTCGTGGGCACCGCAGGCAGTGCGCGTAATCAGGAAGCAGCTGGAGAATTGTAAGGATATTACTTATACGGATACAACGGTAAGTATAATTTCCGCGCTTAATGACGAGAGTAAGGCGCAGGTTGATAGTCTTGCGGAAGAGCTTTGCAGAGATTATATGGCACAGGACGGAAATACGGCGAATAAGAACGATATGACCGCGCTATTTAAGATAGGATACGGATTATATGTGATTACATCAAATGACGGTGACCACGATAACGGAATGATTTGTAATACCGTCACTCAGGTTGCCAATTCACCTGACAGAATTGCGGTTACGATCAACAAGCAGAATTATACACATCATGTGGTTAAGCAGACGGGAGTTATGAACGTTAACTGCCTTTCTGTTGATGCACCGTTTAGTGTATTTGAGAACTTTGGCTTCAGAAGCGGTCGAAATGCAGAAAAGTTCGAGGGTGAAGAAGTTCTTCGCTCAGATAATAACCTTGTCTTCCTGTCAAAGTATATTAATTCCTTTATGTCATTAAAGGTGGAGCAGTACGTGGATCTTGACTCTCACGGCATGTTCATATGCCGGATAACGGAAGCAAGAGTATTAAGCGATCGCGATACCATGACATATACCTACTATCAGAACAATGTTAAGCCTAAGCCTGATACGGAAGGTAAGAAGGGCTATGTATGTAAGGTGTGCGGCTATGTATATGAGGGAGATACGCTTCCTGAAGACTTTGTCTGCCCGTTATGCAAGCACGGAGCATCTGACTTCGAGCCTGTGAGATAGAATAAATAACCATAGGATTGCGTGGAAGAAAGATTCAGTTACTTGATATTGAAGGACTAATAAGATAGAATATAATTACTATATTTTTGAAGGACGCGGTTCTTCAAATGCATTAATTAAATGGAGGTATTAAGATGAAATACGTTTGTTCAGTTTGCGGTTATGTTCACGAAGGCGATGAAGCTCCGGCAGAATGCCCGATTTGTCATGCTCCGGCAGAGAAGTTTAATAAGCAGGAAGGCGAGATGACCTGGGCTGCAGAGCATGTTGTAGGTGTTGCAAAGGGAGCGCCTGCCGAGATTATAGAAGGTCTTCGCTCTAACTTTACAGGCGAGTGTACTGAAGTAGGTATGTATCTTGCAATGTCACGTCAGGCATATCGCGAAGGATATCCTGAAATCGGCGATTATTATGAGAAGGCAGCTTTTGAAGAGGCAGAGCACGCAGCTAAGTTTGCGGAGCTTCTCGGAGAAGTTCTTACGGATTCAACCAAGCAGAATCTTAAGGTTCGAGTAGAAGCTGAGAACGGCGCTACAGCAGGCAAGACAGAGCTTGCAAAGAAGGCAAAAGAGCTTAATCTTGATGCAATTCATGATACGGTTCATGAGATGGCACGTGACGAGGCAAGACACGGCAAGGCATTTAAGGGATTGCTCGAGAGATACTTCAAATAAAGGTACCGATTAGCAGTGAAGTACAGAAGGATAACCGGAGCGGACGATGCCATAATGGCTGAGATTGTGCGTTCCAATCTTAAGGCACGACAGCTGGATATACCGGGAACCGCGTATTATGACGAGAGTCTTGGGTACTTAAGCGAGTACTACAATGGTGTTGAAAAGCGCTTTTATTACGTGGTTACGGATGAGGCGGATACGGTACTTGGCGGCGGAGGCCTGGCGGAATTTACACAGATTAATAACTGTGCCGAGTTACAGAAGCTCTATATAGCCGATGCTATAAAGGGCAAAGGAATCGGCCGGAGGCTGATGGAGCTTATAGAAGAGAAGGCAAGAGAGTATGGTTATGACAAGATGTATCTCGAGACACATACCAATCTTACGGAAGCCATTCATCTATATGAGAAGATGGGGTATAAGCTCATTGAGAAGCCCGAAGGAGTCGTGCACGCGACAATGAACAGATTCTACATAAAAGAATTGTGAAAAGTGCTTGCGTCTTAGCGTAAGCAAGTGTATAATACACATGACAATTGAATTAACGGGAGCTCGTACAACGGGCTGAGAGG
>JAILJL010000166.1 GCA_024694785.1 Lachnospiraceae bacterium | reverse complement strand
TAACATTGCATAATCTTGCCATCTCTAACCTCAAGTGTAAGCAGCGATTTGTTTATATTAGCGTTCTCGCGTAAAAATAGAATTGTGGTTCTATTCTTAGCCATTGCAGCAATATACCCTGCTCTTCCCACACAATGTTGCAGATCGCTGCCTTCACGAACTATATCTTCGGCATTTTTCGGCATAATTATACTGTAGATTCCATTTGTCCGCTGCCAATTCTTTGCTTCCACCTTATAACGTTCGCTAATCCGCTCCGTATACTCATCAATGTTTTTTGCACAATCAAGCAAACTCATGACTCTCATCAGTTTATTATGAAAATCCCTTATTCTTGACGGCTTCATATTAAGAGGAAAATTTCCTGCCGCAAGTATATAATCACGAAATCGGTCATCCGGTCGCATATTTTTGACATATAAAATATACCTTCGTCTCATATCCATATAATCCAGATATGTACGTGTAATTGCACATCTTTTTCGGTTGTCAAATCTTTCTATTACGCTAATAGTCGGTGCAGCTTCAATGATATTTTCAATTATCTGGCGATTCTTCTCATCATAATCAGAAATAGTATCTGCGCATACAGACGCAGCAAAAAGTCGCTTCTTAACATCCGGATAAGCGCTTTTAAAAGCTTCAGATTTAATACATTCTATAAATGGGCTAATTCGAAAAGGTATATCAATATCTTCAAGGTATTTAAGTTGTGCCCCGGTTATACCCAACAATTCAGGAAGTGACATATTACCATCCATTATCTCCCCCTCGCTAATACAATTGAGCAATCCCGTTAGTATTGTGCTATTCACCTTACATGCCTGTTCCACACAAAGGTATCTATCTTGAGCAATCATAAGCCCGAACTTAACCTTGCTGCGATTGGGGATTCTTTCATCGATTGAATACTTCAAGTACTTCTCCATACAGGTGTTGTATAAAATGTCCTTATCAATATCGATTTCGGGTCGTTCATATTCAAAACCATATACATAATGTATATAATCACTCGCCTTTGCAAGTTCCCAAACTCCCGTTACGCAATTCTGTTTAAACAGATAACAATTATTCTTATCCAAATAAGCTCTTGTCTGTTCATTTAAACATGGACCATAGTACCTGTGCCCATTAGAATAATCAACATTCGCTCGCCAGAGTATCTCTCCAACCACTACAACAAGATCCTTGTCAATTCTAACGGATGTATGAGGCTTGTGCGCTCTATACTTAAGTTCTTTCATTATTCTGCCGGGAATATCATCAGAAAGTGACTTCGAGGTTGTTGCCTTAATATACCATTCTATAAATTCATATGCCTCCAAACCTTCTCCTCTGTGCGAATTATATCTGCTCATTGCATTAATAATTTCATTCTTATATACAAGATCTACCTTATCTCTAAACTCGCAAAATAGAGCTTCTCTATACGCATAGCTTCTTGCAGATAGTACATCAAGTCCCATATTCCAGCATTCCCTATCAAATGTAATTAATTCTCTTACATTTTTATGCTCAGCTTCCTCTATATACTCTTTGATAACAATATCCTGATAGAACACATATCTCGTTTTTTCATTCGCACTTTTAATATTATATGATACATATCCATACCTATAATCCTCGCTTTCACTGATATCTGTAGTTACATCAAATATCCTGTACACAAGACATTCCCCAATAACGCTCACAACTATACAGATTTCGCCATTCCATCCATCGTTGTATTTATCAACCTTCTTTGGAATAGCTTCTTTATTCGCATTCCATGGTAATATCGCATATGTTGGTGTTATTTCCTTAAGCCTTGCATCTTCCATAACATCACCCCATTATAAGCCTCCGCAATATACAAAAATGCCTGCAACACAGCCATGAGGCAAACTTCCGGTCAACCGACTTATCACCATAACCTTCTTCATGGATTTCGACATAGTATCTATGTCTATAAGAAAGTTAGCTGTTTTCGATTCAAAAATTGAAGAAATAACTATTAATCATTTACTATTCAATATTAACCCAAAAGAGAAAACCGTTAAAAAATGGCGAGGCTTAGTACGGCGCCCCTCTCCGCCACAAATAGGTTTCAACTCCTATGACGTGGTTTCAGATACTCGCGTATTTATAGTACGTGCCAAATATTGGTATTTTCTGAAATCTTATTGTTCTCTTTCCGGAACTTGTTGTAACTTAACCCTGTTACAGGGAAGTCGGGTTCGAAGTTTTCATGTTGCAGGCATTAAGTACCTTATATTATATTTTAATAAATGTCGTTGCGTTAGCTACCTTAATCTGTGTATCAAGCTCGGTACGAAGCGTATCAAGTTTCTCGTTTATGGTAGCTATCTTCTGACGAACGTCAAGCGGATCCACAAGCTCGGTTGTGTTCTCCTTAACATAGGATTCCACTACCTCAAGCGGCTTATCGTCCTTAACCTTGGTATCTTTTCCAAGAATAGAAAGTCTCATATTCTCTGCCGTTGATTGAAGCTGTCTGTTCTTCATCTCGGCAGTGCTGATTCTATCTGCTAATTCATTATTCATTTTCATAACAAGCGAGGTTTCGAAATTCGCTTCTCCATCATAGTTTCCTGTTCCGCGCAGTCTGTTACGAAGTGCAATTGCTCCATTCTCCATATGATGTCTTAATCTTGGTTGCTGCATTCGATGCTACTATTGCTGCATCTATCTTCTGAAAGCGATCAATTAAATCCTGTATCTGCTGATATGCGCTCTCGGCATTTTGTGAATACTCCTCACGGGTAATTCTTGCTACAAGAACTTTTTCCTCGTTAGGTTTAATTGTATCGACGAAGCTTGCCTTAGCAATCTTGCCGTGAATCTTCTTTACAAGTAAATCGCGCTCATCAAGCGCCTGAGTCACCAACATTTTCTCTGCCATAAAAAAACCTCCGCTTCTTATACTATTTATTTGATAATAGTATAAGACCGGAGGGTGCGTTTGTCATTTAACCCGTAGTTTAAAATCGTTCCAATAATCAATTATATCTTTATATCCATTATCCCATGCATCAATCTCATGACATACCAAACGACAATTTGAACAATACACATTTACTATGGTACCGCTGCTCTGATATACAATTTTCTCTTTAGGTGCACCGCAACAAGGACATGATGCTTTAATTCTGGGGTGCATTTACGTAATTTTCGATAATCCCGGTAATTCTTTTAAACTCAATATTATTCTTTAAAAGCTCATTAAATGATACCGGCATATAATTATTGATCATACAACCTGCATTAAGTGCTCGGTCACGGTTTCGCATAAATTCATACGTATCATTTTTATTACTGTGGATGTGCGCATATATATGCCAACTGCCATGATTGCTCCCATTCCACTCCGCAAGTGGAAAGTGACACAAGCAGATATCGTTCTCGCCGTCCTTTATATGCATCATTTTCTCAATTCCTTCAAGATACTTTTGTGCATTAGGATTATTCAAAATGTGAGTGTCGTGGTTTCCGAGTATTAGAATCTTATGACCCTTCAAGCGACTAAGATACCAATCCGGTGTATATGCGCTTCTATAACATAAGTCGCCAACTATGTATACTGTATCATCCTTCTGAACTCTGTCATTCCAGCGTTCCATTAAAACCTTATCCATCTCGTCTGCGTCCGCAAAAGGTCTATTATCGAACTTAATTGCGTTCGCATGCCCGAAATGCAAGTCTGCTGTATATAAAATCATTGTAGCACCTTCTTAATAGTATTATATAATTCCTCTGAATATTCTCTGGGAAGTTTCTCACATATCTCTATTCTTTCTTGAATAGGCGGAATTAAAACATGCGCCTTGGCATCAGATACTTGTAGTTTCACAAGTGTCTGAAATTCCTTTTAACTTACTCCTAACTTCATACTACATACTCCCACGTTTTCTTTACCGTATCAATCCACACAAATCGCTCATCTCCGATTGCTCCGCCTTCTCGGTAAGTTGAAAAAATGTCTAATGTTAGAAGATTTCCTTCCTGAAGTACGCATTTTACCGGAGTATGCCCTACAACCTGTAATACTCCCCCAGAATAAATCTCCATCCTTCCGAACTGCGGTCTCACCCATATCGGCGAATCATTTCTCCATAACTCATCCGAAGTCATCTTGTTAATATTTGCAATCATCGTCGATAAGTCTTGATTTCCATAATTGAATACTCTTAAAACAAAATCTCTTGTAAGTCCTGCATGACTGAATAATGTATTATCGAATCTATGTATAAAAGCGCTGTTTTCAGGCGGTATCGAGGCCTCTAGCTCTGCAATTCTTCTTACTACTGTATCTCGTGCATAAGCCGAATAACCCGATTCATATTCTTCCCAGAGATAGCTCACATCATGATTGCCATAACACCAGAACGTATCCTTATGCTTACTTGTAAACGCAATCGCAGCATCAAATGTCTCATTATATAATTCTATATTCTTCTCCTGATACCAGTCATCAACAAGATCGCCAAGAAGAACTACCGCATCGTAAGGCGCTTTTTCAACAAAATGCGAAGCTTTCTCAAACATCCAAGGTTTCAAATGTACATCCGGTATTACAAATACTTTACTCATGTAAACGTTCTTTCTCACTTTCCTATTCTCATTAGATATATGGAGTTCAAGCGCATCAATCTTACGATTCTTTTTTTAAGTTCTTCATACTATAAAATAGTTGTGCGTACTCAAGTATACGCTTAACCTTTCTTTCTCTGTCTGCCTCAAAGAAATATTCAATCTCTGGAGCATAATCCTTAACGGAAAGTGTTGATAGCACTTTCGTCGGAACCAATAAATCATTAATCTTACAGCCAAAGATCTGACTTAACTTATAAAAATTGTCAAGATCAGGAAGGCTCGCGCCATGTCTCCATTTATTTACTGCCTGTACGCTTACATTAAGATATTCCGAAAGTTCCTTATCGCTAATTCCCAATTTCTTCATCACACTGCCTATGTATTCACCGGTTGCGGTTACATCTATACATTTGAGTTCATTTATTTTCTTTACGCTCATATAACAGACTCCTTTCGAATACGTATATATTATTTCAGCCCACACCCCCCACTTATATTATAAGCTTCATATTACATTGTCGCATTCAACTGTTAGTTAAAACCTTATTATTACCATGCCTCTTAAAATAATTCAGAAATACGCCGGGCATTCATCCATGCAGCAGACTATGGATTATATAAGAATATCGGACAATGAATACGACCTGTCCGATTATCTGAATGCCTTGAATTAGGCTATTTTACTTGATTTTCGCCCAGGTGAACACAAGTGAACAACCTGTTTTTTGCAAATCAAAAAAGGATATCCGTACGGACATCCTCTCAATACTAAGCTCAATTATTACCATTTACAAGATAAGCACCAACTACAGCAACAAACTCTTTTGCGTCAATCAACTGCTGTTCTGCTTCTTTTCTATTTACAATATAAAAGTCATCATAATCAGACTTTTCTCTCAAAAAAGATGCACCTTTTATTATCTGCGAAAAATGCGTATCTATAACGCCCGTCTTTATATATGTTTGATTAAAATGTGCTATTACACCTGAATGCTTCGAAGAATCAAAATCATCCAAACAATTCATTGCTCTCATCGCATGAAAGATGGCATAATATGAACGATTCAACGAAGTTCTTAAATCATCGTTTTTGAAGTTCTCCTCTGCAGAAACCAACATTTCCTTTGCTCTATCAAGACGTACACTAGCAAGCTCCTTTATGCTGCCTTCCATAATACAATGCCATCCTTCCTGATATTTCTATAAAAAGGAAGAATATCTCCCCACTTATTGTACTGTTCAAGATTAATATCAACCATCGAAAAAACTCTATCGTACTTCAAATCCATAGTAGACATAAATTCAATAAATAACTTCTTCTGCGACTCTGTCAAATCATCTTTAATGATAACTGCTATATCAATATCACTATCCGAAGTTTCTTCTTTTCTTGCCACCGAACCATAAAGCACAACGAGGCAGAGCTTATCTTCAAAAATCTTCTTCAATCCACTAATTAAATTCATTGTGATTTCACTTGATAACATCGCATCCTCCTTACACTTTAATTACTCTTAAACTATCACAGCTTATAAATTCCGTCAAGCACATAAACAAATACCGCCTCATTTAAACTCTTCCTTAATCTCATCAAGATACTGTAAAACCACTTCTATGCATCTTGCTTTTTCTTGGCCTTCAGATATTTTCGCCAATACTCTTTCTCTCGAGGAATACATCGACGGAAGCGTATTTGCTATTCTAATCGCTTCTTCTCGTCTTCCAAGCTCAACCATACAAAAGCACTTTGTCATTTTCGCCTGAGCAGTTCTTGATGATTCTCCACTATCAATTCTTACCGCTCGATCCGCGTACATTATTGCTTCTTCAAGCAATCCCTGCTTCTCACTGCCGTCTTTTTCCTTACCAAGCGAATAGGCAACAAAGCATGTATTTCAGCCGCAAACTCCTTCATATCATCTTTTCTGCTTGCATTATGCATAAGCAATGCATCAACAGTAATTCCGAAATAATCTGCCAAGACCGGCAATAACGATATATCCGGCATTGATAGATTATTTTCCCATTTGCTAACTGTTTGCGGTGAAACCTCAAGACATTCGGCTAATTCTTCCTGTGTAAAATTTCTTTCTTTACGTAATTGTTTTAAGTTTGTTCCTAAATCCATTTTTCGTCCTTTCTAAAGGCTACTAGCCTTATATGTTTTTACATATTTAGCATAACGTTCTTCCCTAATAGAATGAACAAACCATTACGCAACCCAACTCAACCGATCATAGAATAATTATTACCGATCTATCCGGAAAAATTAAATATGTCAGGTATAACACCCGCAGCAAAAGTGCGTAAACCCATTCTGTACATCGCTTTTGCATGAATCCTATCATGCCAAATGAATCGTCTCAAAACCTCTTGCCCTACATGAAACTATTGTACCATCATTATCAGCCTTCACGCCGATTTCGGAAAAATAATACTCATTGACATTTTTCGTATGCTGATACATCTCCTCAGCAGTACGTGGAACAGCACCATAAAATGTCTTACGGCAAGGTGCTGCGCTTTTATTCTTATCCGGAAATGAATTATAAAGTGCATAAAAGTCCTCGGCGGATTTCAATGCCAATGCCTTAAGATATTGATATTCTTCAATGCTTAAAGGCTCTTTTTCGGATGCAAACAAAACATCGCTGTCTGCATCTTTAATCTGCAGATCTGATTCCTTTTCCTGAACGATCACAATATCACAATTATCAAGCGCTTTTTCCTCACACCATAATTGAAATCTTCGTATCTCTTCAGGCATTTTAGCAATTGCCTCTTCTTTAGATGCGCCTCTTGAAAAAGCTCCAACGAAGTTATCCGCATAAAGAATGCTGTCATCGCCATTATGTTCCCATACGCAATTTATTCTCACTTCATGCACCTCCGACCATACGCCTATAACAATATAATAGCATATTACCTTTTTAACCTGAAAGTTAACCCATCATATTTCTTTCCATCAACCTCGCGCTCGCCAACTTCCCGATCACATTCTACAAAGCCAAGCTTTTCGGCGCAGCGAATCATACGCGAATTCCCCGACCAAGTTTGTGTATAAAGTTCATCCACACCACTATCAAAGTAATAGTTGATAAAAGCTCGAAGCGCTTTTGTTCCAATTCCGTTACCATACAAATTCGATTCGCAAATATCAATACCAATGGTTCGATAAATAGTCTGATTGTCCTTGACTTCTCCAATCCACGCATATTTTTCGTCAATATGATATGAACTAACCCAGCCAATGTGTCTACCATTCCATTCTATTTCAAATTTCCATCGCAAGACATCGTCGGAACGTGTTTTCACGGATTCATAATATTCCGTCCATCTTTTACGCTCGATTTCTTCAGTACTATCTTCATTTTCCCACGGAGCATCCCAATTTTCCCACTCTCGCTCAACAGTAAACCATCTTACATAGTCCTCAATGTCAGATTCAATCATATCACGAAGAATAATATCGTCAAATTCAATTTTTATCATATATCCTCCATCAAAACTCAAATTTTAATAGACGCTTTACATCGTTAAGTCTATCATATCAAATATAGTTTGCATACATATAGCATTTTGACTACGTGGCATATAGAAAATGTTTTAATTTTCCCGTAAAGCCGACCGAGCCGAAGGCGAGAACGAACCCGGGTTCGAGTCATCCGCCTCGCTATATAACAAAAAATACCAGGGTAATTACCCTGGTATTCTTTGTTATATAACGTGCGTGAGAGGATTCGAACCCCCGACACCTTGGTCCGTAGCCAAGTGCTCTATCCAGCTGAGCTACACACACATGTTACCTTCACAACTATTGTATTTTACAATGCTTCACGTAAAATGTCAAGTACTATTATCACATTAGTTTCTTTAAAGAATTAAATAAAACAGATTAACTACATCAGAAAAGGATGGGACATTCCGCTCCATCCTTCCGAACTATATCTCTTTTACGGTATCGCGTTCCACAATCTTACCGAGTACCAAGCTGTGTTCCTTGTATTCATCAGGCTTCTCGATAACTTTGATTAATTTCTCAGCCGCAAGCCTTCCTATTGCTTTCGGATCCTGATCGAATGTCGTAAGCCCGAATACCGAAGACATTGCGATATTATCGTATCCGATAGCACTTATATCATTCGGAATACTTAACTTCGCTGCGTGAATCGCTCTATATCCTCCAAGGTAAGAATAATCATCAGGGAATATAATACACGTTGGGCGCTTTTTCCTCTTAAGAATTCTCTCTGTAATCTCAAAGCACCTGTCCGTATCATGATAAGAGCTTTCTACTAAATTATCATCCGATACGCTAAGCCCGTTCTCCCTCATCGCTGTGGTAAATCCCATGATACGATTTCTCGTAACTTCCGTATCATTTCCATGAATAAAGACTATATCCTTATGCCCCTTCTTAATCGCATATTCCGTGAGTATACGCATTCCAACCGTGTTATCGGCAACTACCGACGGGCACTTCTCAAATACGTAATCTATCGTCACCACAGGAAAATCTGCATTACAAAGTCTTATCACCTCAGGATCGTTATAATCTGCAGTAATAACTGCAACACCATCAAACTGCCTATACAGGCAATGCTCAAGATAAGTACCGCCCTGTCCTTCAATACCACGGTTAACGAAGGTTATGTCATACCCCTTAGTCTCGACTGCTGCCTTAAAGTTCTCAAGAATCATCGAGAAGTACTCATGCGTAAGGCCGGGTTCCGTACCTGTGTATAAAAGCCCTATATTATAGGTCCTGTTGGTTTTCAGAGCTCTTGCCGAAGGGTTTGCAAAATATCCTAGCTCCGATGCAACCTTCCTAATATTTTCTTTTGTAGCCTGACTTACGTCATCGCGATCATTTAATGCTTTAGACACCGTTGCCGCAGACACACCGCATTTCTTCGCTACATCTTTAATTGATACCATATTGCCTCCCGCGAAGCTTATCTGCCAAATTCCAAATTACGTCCGTCTTCCTTAGAGAATACATGCACCATATTACCTGCAAAGGAAAGCTTAATATCCTTCAAACCGGAAGTTTCCTCGCCATTATTCGGAACAATGACAATTATATCTCTTCCGTCAAGTTTCGCATGCAAATGGCTTGATGTACCCATCATCTCGGATACTTCAACGCTCGCATCTATACCTTCGGTACCTACCACCATCTGGTCAGGACGAACTCCAAATGTTACACTCTGCGAATTAACATTATTCTCTGCAAGTCTTCCAGACTTGTTATCGCTTAATTGTACCACATAATCTTTGAAACGAACACTATATTTGTCACCTTCACGCACAAGTTCGCCATCAAAGAAATTCATCTGTGGAGTTCCTATATATGGAATGCTTACCAGTGCATGGTAACTTTCAATATGTCCCGTTCTGCTTCATACTTCGAGTCAGGCATAGGACGCGGTATGGGATTCAGAGATTCTTGCCAGGATTTGCTGGGATTCGTTCATATGATCCCTGAAAAAGCGCGTACCAGAATATTAGATATAGCTGCTACTCAAAAACCTGACGGCGGTGCATACCACCAGTATCAGCCGCTTACCAAAAAGGGTAACTCAGATATCGGCGGCGGATTCAACGATGACCCGTTATGGCTTATTGCCGCTGTATCCGCTTATCTTAAGGAGACAGGCGACTTTGGCATACTTGATGAGATTGTAGACTTCGATAATGACTCTTCTCTTGCTGCTCCTTTATTAGAGCACTTAAGAAGAAGTTTCAATTACACACTTAATAATTTGGGACCGCATAAGCTTCCGCTCATCGGTCGAGCTGACTGGAATGATTGCCTTAACTTAAATTGCTTCTCGGAGCATCCGGGGGAATCCTTCCAGGTAACGGGCCCAAGTGAAGGTCCTGTTGCAGAATCCGTATTCATCGCAGGAATGTTCGTTAAGTACGGAAGAGAATATGCTAGAATTCTCGAGAGACTCGGAATCAAGGACGAAGCCGAGAAGGCTTACGATGCTGTATACGCAATGCACCAAACCGTCATTGCTTCAGGCTGGGACGGCGAATGGTTCCTCCGCGCCTATGATGCAAACGGTGATAAAATCGGCTCGAAAGAATGTGACGAAGGCCAGATATTTATTGAGCCTCAGGGAATGTGCGTAATGGCAGGCATCGGTCTCGAGAACGGATATGCCAAGCGTGCTCTCGAGTCTGTTAAGAATCGCCTTGATACCAAATACGGAATCGTGCTTCTTAATCCGCCTTATACGACATATAGACTTAATCTCGGAGAGATAAGTTCTTATCCACCGGGTTACAAAGAGAACGCCGGAATCTTTTGTCACAATAATCCTTGGGTTATTTTCGCGGAAACCATGCTTGGTCATGGCGACAGAGCAATGGAATTATACAAGAAGACCTGCCCTGCTTTTCTCGAAGAGATTTCTGAAATACACAGAACAGAACCTTATGTATATTGTCAGATGGTTGCCGGCAAAGATGCTCCTTCTTTCGGCGAAGGCAAGAACTCCTGGCTTACAGGTACTGCAGCTTGGACTTTTGCCACACTTTCACAGGCAATCCTGGGAATTAAACCTGAATATGACGGATTGTTAATCGATCCTTGTATTCCTCACGATATGAAAGAATTTACCGTAGAGCGCAGATACAGGGATTGTATATATAAGATAACCGTTAAGAATCCTTTGGGTATTGAAAAAGGAGTTGCAAAACTATTGGTTAACGGCAAAGAAACACCTATCGGTCCTATTCCTCCAAGCGGCTCTACCTTAAATGTAGAAGTAATTTTAGGATGATAGCCCCCTTATGAAGAAAGTGCTGTAAGTCACATGGCTTACAGCACTTTTTTAAATCTTACCACTATTGATTATCTCTGTTCGCACGCTATTCATTCTTTCATCCGTAAATCCAAAATCCATATCACGATAACTCCAGAGTGCATGCCCGATATTGTGTCTCTTTAAAACCTCCTGTATATCCTTATACCACCTTAACGTACTCTCAATATCTGCCTTATCGATTACTCCATATTCACCACAGTAAAGTAGCGTGTCAAACATCTCGGAATTACCATATATTTCTTTGCTTTTTTCCTTTAAGAATCCGTACTTTGCGGGATACTCAAGCTCAAAGTCAGCCGGCATCGTCTTTTACCAATATGCTCTTTGATGCGTAAAAAGCTGCAGATCATAGCAATGAAAGCTGAGCACTATATTCTCATCAAAAGGCCCCTCAAGATCTTTTACAGTCCATACCGAATTATACCAATAGCTTCCGATTAAAATCTTGATCGTCGGCAATTTTACTCTGATACGCTTAATCGCGGTCTTATATATATTGATCCACGAAGGAAGATATTCTTTGTCAGTAACCTCGTTTAAAAGCTCAAACATTACCATATCCTGATACTTCCCGAAGCGTTCCGCCATTTCATCCCAGAATCTGTAAAAAATATCCCGGTACTCCTTTGAAGTAAAGAATCCTGACTCTTTCTCGCCTTCGTCAAATGAATATCCGGGCGTCTTATGAAGATCCAGTACAAGATTAAGGCTATACTTTTTGCACCACTTTATAACTTTCTCAATGCGGATAAAACCATCTTCTATAAATGTTCCGTCCGGCTTAATGACGATATTGTAATCTATAGGAAGTCTTATATGATCAAATTCCCATTTTCTTATCTTATCAATATCTTCTTCAACAATAAAATTATCCAGTCGTTCTTTCGAGTAATCACACTGTGAATACCATCCACCCAGATTGACGCCGATTTTATAGCTTTTAACTCTCGCATAAACAACCTCCTGACAAAAAAATCCCAAAGTTATAGTTATAATACCATAACTTTGGGATAATAATCAAAGGATAAATTATTTAATAACTATACCTGTAACGTCACCTGCAATATTACCTGCGTTAGCTTCGTCTGTATCAATATGCATAGCAAGTGCATAGCTGTCGGATACACGAACAACTACATCGCCAAATGTGAGCTTACGTCCATCGCAATTAGTCTCTACGCTTACAACATCCTTATCCTTAACGCCGAACTCTTCAGCGTCCTTTGTGGTCATATGAATGTGGCGCTTAGCAACGATAACACCCTTATCAAGTGTAAGCTCGCCAAACTCTGTCTTTAATGTTACACCCGGTGTTCCCTCAATATCTCCGGATTCACGTACCGGTACATCCTTAAGACCGATTGACATGCAGTCTGTCTTGGAAAGCTCAACCTGAGCAGCCTTTCTTGCAGGTCCTAAGATAGATACACGCTCTAAGCTTCTCTTAGGCCCAACTACAGTTACACGCTCTTCTGAAGCGAACTGTCCCGGCTGTGAAAGCTCCTTCTTAACTGTGAGCTGATGTCCTTTACCAAATAAGATTTCAATCTGTTCCTGTGTCAAGTGAATATGTCTTGCAGAAACTTCTACCATTACTTCATTCTTCATATTAAAATCATCCTTTACATATTTTAATTGGCTTAACGCCTAATTACCTACTTGATTATAATACAACGAAGAACCATTTCTTTCAAGTAAAAAAGCGGCAATCAGTAATTTTAGGCAAGAAAAAAGCTCCGAATTTTCATTCGAAGCTTAAATTCAATGCCGGCGACCGGAATCGAACCGGTACTGTATTGCTACAACAGGATTTTAAGTCCTGCGCGTCTGCCAGTTCCGCCACGCCGGCAAGGGAAATGGGACCAATAGGGCTCGAACCTATGACCCTCTGCTTGTAAGGCAGATGCTCTCCCAGCTGAGCTATGATCCCATGTATAACGACCCAAACGGGACTCGAACCCGTGACCTTCGCCGTGACAGGGCGACGCTCTAACCAACTGAGCCACTGGGCCAGATAAAGATAAATATAAAAAATGGACCTTCGGGGACTCGAACCCAGGACCGACCGGTTATGAGCCGGTTGCTCTAACCAACTGAGCTAAAGGTCCGTTGATTAAGACCATTGAATGGTCCAAAAGTGACTCCGACGGGAATTGAACCCGTGTTACCGCCGTGAAAGGGCGATGTCTTAACCGCTTGACCACGGAGCCATAAAATAATAGGAGGGGTAAGCCATTCAAATGTACGTCTTCCCCACTCCTGATGAGAAGAAAATCTTCAAACTCCCCAAGTAGGGCTTGAACCTACGACACCTCGGTTAACAGCCGAGTGCTCTACCGCTGAGCTATTGAGGAATATAAGGTATATACCTTAAAAACTGCATACAGTATACCAACAATCACTACTTATCTCGCTCGAAGACGCACATCCTGAATCGCTTCGCGATGTGTGCGTCGTGGCAGTAACCTGCTTTCGCAGCTTGCTGCATTTGAAGAAGCCCTCGACCTATTAGTACTTATCAGCTGAATGCGTTACCGCACTTACACCTTAAGCCTATCTACCATGTACTCTTCATGGGGTCTTACTTCCTTATA
>JAILJL010000115.1 GCA_024694785.1 Lachnospiraceae bacterium | reverse complement strand
TGCAACAAGAGCTGCAGTAGAAGAGGGTATCATCGCAGGTGGTGGTTCTGCTTATGTACATGCTACCAAGGAAGTTGAGAAGCTTGTTAAGAAGCTTGAAGGAGATGAGAAGACAGGTGCCAATGTGGTACTTAAGGCACTTGAAGCTCCGTTATTCTTCATTGCAAATAATGCTGGTCTTGAAGGCGCGGTAATCATCAATAAGGTAAGAGAGTCCAAGATTGGTATGGGATTCGATGCACTTAAGGGTGAGTATGTAGATATGGTTAAGGCAGGTATACTTGATCCTGTTAAGGTTACAAGAACCGCATTACAGAATGCAACAAGCGTATCGTCCACAGTTCTTACTACAGAATCAGTAGTAGCAGACATTAAGGAAGATACACCTGCTATGCCGATGAATCCCGGCATGGGCGGAATGATGTAAGCGATAAAAAGACGAAAATAAAAAAGATGAGGGCGCTCGCGTCCTCATCTTTTTTTATTTGAGGATTTAACGGATATGAGGAAATAGCACGTAGCAATTCGTATTATCGCTGTAATATTTTATTGCTTTCTTGCGTGAAAAAAGATAAAATAGTATTTGGATTGTTTTGCGTTAAAGGAGTATTTATGATTAAGAAATTAGCCTCTTATATAGGCAAATACAAGAAGAATACGATCCTTGCACCTGTACTTATGATTATGGAAGTCCTTATGGATACCATGATTCCGTATATTATGGCAATGATGATTAATAACGGACTTGAAAAAGGCAACGGGGACTTGGATTATGTAATAAGAACAGGTGTCTTGATGCTTGTTATGTCTTTCGGCGGACTGTTCTTTGGTGTGACAAGCGGTATGAATGCAGCAATAGCTTCAACCGGACTTGCAAGGAATTTGCGTAAAGCGCTTTTTTCCAAGGTTCAGGGCTTCTCATTCGAGAATATAGATAAGTTCTCATCATCAAGTCTTATCACAAGACTTACTTCAGATGTGACCAACGTACAGAATACATTCCAGATGATAATAAGAATGTGTGTAAGAGCACCGCTTATGATGGTGTTCGCTCTTATCATGGCATTCAGACTTAATGCAAAGCTGGCATCGCTTTTTGTTATAGCGGTACCTGTTCTTGCGGTGGCATTATACTTTATTATTACCAATGTGCATGGCTTCTTCAAGCAGATGTTCAAAGAAATCGATAACCTTAACAACGATGTTCAGGAGAATCTCCTTAATATTCGTACAGTTAAGGCTTATGTGCGTGAATCTTACGAAATCGATAAGTTCGAGAAGATTACTGCGAAGATTTCCGGTATAGCGGTTAAGGCAGAGAAGATAATGGTTATTCAGATGCCGATAATGATGTTCGTCGTTAATGCGATTAATGTACTTTTATCCCTTATTGGCGGTAAGTTTGCAATCAGCGGTGAAGTTGAAATCGGAACTCTTAATTCGTTATTTACATATACGATGCAGATTCTTATGAGTCTTATGATGGTATCATTTATTCTGGTTATGCTCGTAATGTCGATTGCATCTGCTGAGCGTATTACGGAAGTTCTTAATGAAGAGAGCACCTTGACCAATCCTGAGAATCCGGTTATGGAAGTTAAAGATGGTTCGATTAAGTTCGAACATGTTAATTTTGCATATGAAAAGGGTGAGGATAAGAATGTCCTTACAGATATTAATATAGATATTAAGTCGGGTCAGACAGTAGGTATTATTGGCGGAACGGGAAGTTCCAAGTCTACGCTTGTACAGCTTATTCCGCGTCTTTATGATATTACGTTAGGTTCACTTAAGGTGGGCGGCGTTGATGTAAGGGATTATGATATGCATGTACTTCGCGATGCGGTATCTATGGTACTGCAGAAGAATCAGGTCTTCTCGGGTTCCGTTACTGCCAATATGCATTGGGGCGACGAGACTGCGACACAGGAAGAGATTAAAAGAGCGTGCGATCTTGCGTGTGCATCCGAGTTCATCGAGCAGTGGGATGACGGATATGACTATATGATAGAGCAGGGCGGTAATAACGTCTCCGGCGGTCAGAAGCAGAGACTATGTATCGCAAGAGCACTTTTAAAGAAGCCTAAGATTCTTATTCTTGATGATTCTACAAGCGCGGTTGATATGAAGACCGACGCTATGATAAGAGAAGCTTTTAAGAATGAGATTCCTGATACGACCAAGATTATAATTGCGCAGAGAATAGCGTCTGTTATGGATTCCGATATGATAATCGTTCTTGAAGAAGGACGTGTTGCAGGTATCGGTACACATGACGAATTATATAAGAATAATGAAATCTACAGAGAAGTATATGATTCTCAGGTGAAAGGAGGGGATGACGATGCCGCCTAGAAGACCAATGGGCCCTCCGCCTAAGCTTCCCAAGGGACGAATGAAAGAAGTTCTCGGAAGATTACTAAAGCTTGTTGCGAAGAAGCATGCGTTTTCACTTGTAATAGTCTTCTTATGCTTACTGGCACGGGCAATCCTTTCCGCATACGGAGTATCACTTCTTAAGGAACTTATCGATGATGCGATTAAGCCGATGATAGGAGTTGCAAATCCTGATTTCGGACCACTTTATAACGTAGTTATCAGAATGTCCGTAATTTATGGTTGCGTCATTTTCCTTGCCTGGTTACATTCGCGTCTTATGATCAATATTTCGCAGGAGGCTCTTGTTACCGTGCGTAACAGCATGATGCGCAAGATGCAGACATTGCCGCTTAAGTACTTCGATACCAACAAAAACGGCGATATTATGAGCCGTTATACGAATGATACAGATACACTCCGTCAGATGATAAGCCAGGGTATTCCGAACCTGTTCTCATCCATAGTTACGATTATCGCTGTATTCTATGGAATGATTGATATGAGTTGGCAGCTTACAATCTTTGTTGTGCTGTGTCTTATCTTAATCGTATTTGTAGGTAAGTTCTTGGCAGGTAAAAGCTCTACCTTCTACGTAGCGCAACAGAAGTCTATCGGTAAGACCAATGGCTTTATCGAAGAGATGCTTAACGGACAGAAGGTTGTCAAGGTATTTAACCACGAGAAAAAGGCAGTTGAAGAGTTCAACAGGCTTAACGATGACCTTTGCAACAATGCCAGACGTGCAAGTATATTTGCGAATATCATGATGCCGGTTATGGCACAGATGTCCAATTTCTTGTATTTCTTCGTAGCAGTAGCAGGTGCGGCGCTTATCATTACCGGTCACCTGCCGCTTACACTCGGTACATTGGTAGCGTTTTTACAGTATGTAAAGAACTTTACCAACCCGATTACGCAGGTATCTCAGGAGGTTACGTCTGTTGTTATGGCACTTGCCGGTGCGGACAGAATCTTTACGCTTATAGATGAGAAGCCTGAAGTTGATGAAGGTGCAGTTACAATTGCGAGAGTGCGCGAGAATGCCGACGGTA
>JAILJL010000020.1 GCA_024694785.1 Lachnospiraceae bacterium | reverse complement strand
CGCTGCGCCGGATAATAATGGTAATAAAGATAATAAGGATAATACTGCAAGCAATACCTCGGACGATTCGGACGGATTAAGTGAAGCGGCAAGAAAGTTTTATGATGAACTTGATTATGAGGTATATGGAACCAATGTATTTGCTGCCATTACACCTGTTGCAGGTATTTCCTTTGACTTTGATACGGAAAAGTACGCAGCAATAAGCAGTGAATATCATGATGGCGATACGTCATTGTCCGTAAGATTTACACAGAATGGTAAGATTGGTTCAATCATTCTGGAATACAGTCCTGACTTTACTTCTTATGAAAACGGAAAAGAGGAAGAGGTAACAATTAACGGAATGAACGCCGTTATAGGTACTTTTGAGGGTTCGACGACCTGGGATTATATTTACTTTACAGGTGAATATGAAGGATTCCATATTGAGAATATGTCTGCGGAGTGGCTTCCTGATGATAACGATGAGTTTATGAATATTCTTAATACATCATTGGTTTTGGTTAATTATTCTAAATAATTATGGAAAACGAGCTGTCGCTTGATGCGACAGCTTTTTTATTGTTTTAAGGTTGTATTTTTCGTTGAAAAATTATATTACTTATAGTATATTCTTCTATAGAGCTTTTAGGGGGCAGTTATATGGAAGAGATAACCAAAGTGGTCCTCGACGCAATGGGCGGAGACAATGCGCCGACAGAAGTTGTCAAAGGTGCGGTCAAAGCCGTTAAAGATTGCGAGGACATCAATGTAATACTGGTGGGAGTAGAAGATGTTGTTAAGGCGGAACTTAAGAAATATACCTACCCCGGTGACAGAATTACGGTTGTTAATGCAGATGAAGTAATAGAGACGGGCGAGGTACCTACTACGGCTATCAAGAGAAAGAAGAACTCTTCGATAGTGGTGGGACTTAATATAGTTAAGGAAGGTATGGCCGATGCTTTTGTATCCGCAGGTAGTTCCGGAGCCGTTTTGGTAGGAGGAACGCTTCTTGTCGGAAGAGTCAAGGGAATCGAGAGACCACCGCTTGCACCGCTTATTCCTACGGAAAAGGGTGTATCATTACTTCTTGACTGTGGAGCCAATGTGGACGCCAGATCGTCTATGCTCGTGCAGTTTGCTATCCTGGGCTCGCTTTATATGGAGCATGTTGTCGGTAAGAAGAATCCGACAGTTGCACTTCTTAATATCGGTGTTGAAGAAGAGAAGGGTAATCAGCTTGTTAAAGAGACATATCCTCTTCTTAAAGAATGTAAGGACATTAATTTCATCGGGAGTATTGAGGCAAGAGAGATTCCGGCAGGTGGTGCCGATGTAATCGTATGTGAAGCATTTGCCGGTAATGTAGCACTTAAGATGCTTGAGGGAACGGGGCGTACGATACTTAATATTGTTAAGGAAGCGATGATGTCTTCCGTGAGAACCAAGATAGGCGCGCTTCTGGTTAAGCCGGCATTGAAAGAGGCTTTTAAGAAGTTTGATGCAACGTCTTATGGCGGGGCACCGCTTCTGGGATGCAAGGGACTTGTGGTTAAGACACACGGTAATGCAAAGATGGGTGAGATATATAATACCATTATGCAGTGCAGGACATTCAAGAAGGAAAATATTAACGATTTGATTAAAGCCCGCTTTTCGATAGCGGAAGAATAAGGAAAGAGGTAGACACATGGAATTTGAGAAGTTAAGAGATATCATAGTTGAGGTACTTGGAGTTAATCCTGACGAGATTACGATGGATACAACGTTTATCGACGATCTTGGTGCTGATTCACTTGATGTGTATCAGATAATTATGGGACTTGAAGAGGAATTTGATATCGAGATTGGTGATGACGTGGCACCGACAATTAAAACAGTCGGTGATGCCGTAGAGCAGATCAGAAAAGCAATCAATTAGGTGCATGTGTTAGAAAGCCCTTACAATAAAGGGCTTTTTAATTGTATTAGCTCAATTAGGCGATTGATAACGCGAGGGAACGTGTATGAATAACAAGAAGTTTCAGGAGACAATCGGATATACCTTTAACAGGGAAGGATTATTGCGTCAGGCACTGACGCATAGTTCCTATGCCCATGAGAAGAATATGGGGAAGCTTTCGGATAACGAGAGACTTGAGTTTCTTGGAGATGCGGTTCTTGAGATAGTTACAAGCGAGTTCCTTTTCAAAGAGTATAAGGATAAGCCTGAAGGTGAGCTTACCAAGTTACGCGCAAGTATAGTATGCGAGCAGACACTGGCGCTTTGTGCTAAGCCCATTAATCTTGGCGAGTATATTAATCTCGGTCATGGGGAGGACCTGACAGGCGGAAGAATGAGGAAATCAATAGTGTCGGATGCGCTTGAGGCTGTTATCGGCGCGATTTATCTTGACGGTGGATTCAAAGAGGCAAGAGACTTTATACATAAGTTTATCTTGACGGATATTGAGAGCAAGCACTTATTCTATGACAGTAAGACGATTCTTCAGGAGCTTGTGCAATCCGGCAATAACGGCGAACTGCACTATGAGCTTGCAGATGAATCGGGACCGGATCATGCCAAGGTATTTACCATTGATGCGTATATCGGTGATGAGAAGGTTGGAACCGGAATAGGTTCAACCAAGAAAGCTGCCGAGCAGGAAGCTGCGTATAATGCGCTTCTTAAGCTTAAAAGCGCTCAGGCAGAAGGTTAAGGCAGGTAACTCAGATGTATTTAAAAAGCTTGGAAGTAAATGGCTTTAAAGCATTTGCCCACAAGATTAAGTTTGATTTTCATAATGGAATTACGGGTATCGTAGGACCTAACGGAAGTGGTAAGAGTAATGTAGCGGACGCTGTAAGATGGGTGCTTGGAGAGCAAAGTGCCAAGCAGCTTAGAGGTTCATCCATGCAGGATGTTATTTTCTCGGGAACCGAGAACAGGAAACCTCTCTCGGCGGCAACAGTATCGATCACGCTTGACAACTCGGATCATCAACTTCCTATAGACTATACGGAAGTTACCGTTACAAGAAGAGTTTTCCGCTCGGGTGAGAGCGAGTATCTTATTAACGGTTCGCCTTGTAGGTTAAAGGATGTTAATGAACTTTTCTACGATACCGGAATCGGTAAAGACGGATATTCAATTATAGGACAGGGTCAGATTGACCGTGTCCTTAGCGGTCGTCCTGAGGAAAGACGAGAATTATTCGACGAGGCTGCAGGTATAGTTAAGTTTAAGAGGAGAAAGGTAGAGACTATAAAGAAGCTCGAGAATGAACGTGCTAATCTCATTCGTATTAATGATATCTTAGGTGAGATAGAGAATCAACTTGGGCCGTTAGAGCGTCAGTCCGAGAAGGCCAAGGCGTACCTTAAGTCTCGAAGCGAATTGCAGACATTGGAGGTTAATCTTTTCCTCATGAACGTGGAGAAGGTTAGTGCCCAGTTAAAAGATATTGAGGAAAAGGGTAATATTACGGAGGCCGAACTTAAGGATGTCCGTGATAATCTAAGCGGCATTAAGGCCGAATATGAGAAAATGGAAACGGATCTTGAGAATATGGATTCCGAGATTGATTCCATTAAGAATGAGATGTCCAATACGACTTTACTTAAGGGTAAGCTTGAGGGACAGATTAAGTTACTTGAAGAACAGATTCGTTCGGCAAAGACGAATGATGAATTATATAAGAATCGAGAAGCAAACCTTAATAAGGAGCGTGCCGAGAAGTTAGATGAGAAGGCGAAGTATGACAGCGAGCAGGAGGAGATAGAGAAGAATCTTGCGGAGATGTCCGAGAAGCTTAAGAACGCTCAGGAAGATCTTAGGTCAATAAGAGATGAGATAAGTAAAGCCAACGCATCTATTGAGGCCGGCAAGAATGAGATGATCGACCTTCTTAACAAGAAGGGTGTGATAAAGGCAAAGCAGCAGAAGTATGACACCATGCTTGAGCAGATTAATATCAGAAAAGCTCAGCTTAATCAGCGACTGCTGCAAAAAAGAAGCGATGAAGAGCAGATGAATAAGACTCTTACGGATTACGAGGAGGCTTATAATCGCACTTTGGGGGATATTAAGGTTAAAGAAGAACAATTATCCTCAATGAACAAAAAAATGGAAGAATGGAGCCGTAAATTACGTGAGACGACCACTGAGATGGAGCAGGTGTCCATTGCTTACCATAAAGCAGAGCAGAGAGCCGAATCACTCCGTAATCTGGCAGAGAGATATGACGGATACGGTAATTCCGTACGTCGTGTAATGGAGCAACAGTCGGAGAACAAGGGGTTAATCGGCGTAGTTGCTGATATAATATCCGTAGATAAGAAGTATGAAGTGGCAATTGAGACCGCACTAGGCGGTAATATTCAGAATATCGTAACGACGGATGAGGCTACGGCCAAGAAGATGGTCGATTTCCTTAAGGTCAATAAGCTTGGTAGAGCGACCTTCCTTCCACTTACTTCGGTAACGGGACGTCCTGATGACAGAACGGAAGAAGCATTGCAGGAGAAAGGGCTTGGTATACTGGGAAGAGCGGATCATCTTGTTAATTCGGAAAGCAGATTTTCCGACATTATGGAATATCTTCTTTGCCGTGTTATCGTTGTGGACCATATCGATAATGCGTTAAAGCTTGCAAAGAAGTATAATTACGCGCTCCGTATAGTTACGCTTGAAGGAGAATCGCTTAATACCGGCGGCTCAATTACGGGTGGAGCTTTTAAGAATAACAGTAATCTCCTGGGACGCAACAGAGAACTTGAAGATGTAGAGAAAGAGATTAAAGAGTTAGAGAAAAAGCGCAAAGAATTAAGTAACAGAATAGACGAGATTGAAACTGCCAAGGAATTCCTTGCCGATGACAAGAGCGAAGCGGGTAAGAAGCTTGAAGAGCTTAGGCTTGAGTCCAATACCGCGCGTATGAATGTGGAGAATGCAAGGAGACAGAAGGAAGAAAGCGATAACTTATATGCAGACCTTGCAGTTGAGAATAACAATATTGATACAGAGCTTAATTCCGTTAATCTTGATATCGATAAGTCCAAGGATGATATGTTTGAAACCGAGAGACGCGAGCAGGAGATAAAGGATGAAGCGGTACTCCTGCAGGAAATCCTGGATGAGAAGATGTATATGGAAGAGGAAGCTTTGAAGCTTGTATCAAAGCTTCAGGTTGACTTCGCGGGAGTAGAGCAGAAGGATAGTTTTGCCAAGGCTAACCAGGAGCGTGTTAACAATGAAATCGCGAAGATAGATGAAGAAATCGCGGAAGTGACGGGCTCTCTTAATCTGTCCGATGAAGATATCAAGAAAAAGCAGAATGATATCGAGGAAATCTACAAGTCGATTTCCGCAGGTGATGATAGTTTTGCTGCTTTAGAGGAGAAGCTTAAAGAAGTTACTCTTAAGAAAGAGAAAATGAACGAAGAACATAAGACTTTCTTCGAACGTCGTGAAGAGCTTACCAATAAAGAAGCCGAGCTTGATAAAGAGGTATATAGGCTCAATGCCCAGAAAGAGCGTCTTAATGAAGGACTTGAGAGCGAGACCAATCATATGTGGGAAGAGTATGAGCTTACATTACATGCGGCAATGAAGCTTAGAAGTCCCGAGTATAACGACGCGCCGGCAATGAAAAGAAGCGCCAACGGGCTTCGCGAAGAGATCAAGAAGCTCGGTGATGTTAACGTCGGAGCAATTGAAGAGTATAAGGAATTATCGGAACGCTATACATTTATGAATGAACAGCGTGAAGATTTGATTAAGGCGGAGGCCAATCTTGTATCCGTTATCGAAGAACTCGATACCGGTATGAGAAAGCAGTTTACAGAGAGATTTGCGCAGATTCAGAAGGAATTCGACAAAGTATTCAAAGAGCTTTTCGGAGGCGGTAAGGGAACCATTCTTCTTGATGAAAATGCGGATATTCTTGAATGTGGAATTACGATCAATGCACAGCCCCCGGGTAAGAATGTACAGAATATGATGATTCTTTCCGGTGGTGAAAGAGCTTTAACCGCAATCTGTCTTTTATTTGCGATTCAGAATCTTAAACCGTCACCATTCTGTCTTCTTGACGAGATTGAGGCGGCACTTGATGATTCAAATGTAAGCAGATTTGCAAAGTATCTTAATAAGCTTACCAAGAATACTCAGTTTATCGTAATCACACATAGACGAGGTACGATGTCTGCCGCAGACAGACTTTATGGTATAACCATGCAAGAGAAGGGTGTATCAGCGCTTGTATCGGTTAATCTTATCGAAGAAGATCTTGAGTAATATAACGGAGTTACAGTATGAGTGAAGAGAAGCAGGGGTTCTTTAAAAGACTGGTTTCCGGTCTTAATAAGACCAGAGAGAATATTGTTGCCGGTATTGATAGTGTCTTTAACGGATTCACCAACATAGACGACGAATTCTATGAGGAACTCGAAGAGATTCTTATAATGGGTGACCTTGGAGTACATACGGTTGACGATATTATTGAGAACCTTAAGGTTAAGGTAAAAGAGAATCATATCAAGGAACCTGCGGATTGCAAGCAGTTCCTTATAGATGATATTAAGAAGCAGATGTCGGTTGCAGGGAACGATTATGATTTCGAGAATAAAACATCGGTTATCATGATGATCGGCGTTAACGGAGTCGGTAAGACTACAACCATAGGTAAGCTGGCGAGCAAGTATAAGGCGAATGGCAAGAAGGTTATAGTTGCTGCTGCTGATACTTTTCGTGCCGCTGCAACGGAGCAGCTTAAGGAATGGGCGAAAAGAGCGGATGTACAGATAGTTGCCGGCAATGAAGGGTCGGATCCTGCGGCAGTTGTATATGATGCAATCGCCTCAGCCAAAGCGAAGCATGCGGATATACTTTTGATAGACACTGCGGGAAGATTGCATAATAAGAAGAATCTTATGGATGAGCTTCATAAGATTAACAGGATCGTTGATAAAGAATATCCTGAAGCAGTGCGCGAGACACTTGTTGTTGTGGATGCGGCGACGGGTCAGAACGCGCTTAATCAGGCACATGACTTTAATGAAGTTACCGATATATCAGGAGTTGTACTGACCAAGATGGATGGTTCCGCAAAAGGTGGTATAGCGGTTGCAATACAGTCAGAGCTTAAGATTCCGGTTAAGTATATAGGTGTTGGAGAAAGCATTGACGATTTGGAGAAATTTAATGCGGATCAATTCGTGGATGCGCTTTTTACAAGAGAGGCTTAATAAGCAGAGAGGCTGACAATTATGAGAAGCATATATGATTCCGTAAAGGAGAGGTTCTTATCTTATGTTGTGGTTGATACGGC
>JAILJL010000002.1 GCA_024694785.1 Lachnospiraceae bacterium | reverse complement strand
GCTACGAGGATTCTCTTCTTTGCAGATTTGATATTTGCCAACTTATTACACCTCCATCTCAATCGATAATAAAAGTGTTACATCAAAGCCGGACACGGACGATTCAATGTAAACATACTCAAGTATCATATATCTTTTATTGGCTGTTGTCAACCATAATCGCGTCATTATGAAAAATATTTTTTACCGTCGGTCTCGGTTATCTCGAAAAGAACCGTTTCAACTGCCATAACATCGGATATATTACCGCTTTTATATGCTTCATCCGCATCTATAAGCTTATGAAATATATCCGCCACCTCGTTCTTCTCATATTTGCCGACTATCGGCATGCGCTTTTTGACAACAAACTCTTTAAGTCCCGTAGCATCCGCAATCTGATTGCCGTATCTTCCGAGATTCAGCTGCTCCTTTATAAGAAACAGTCTCTTAAACTCCGCCTGCAAAAGCGCAAGAATCTTAACCGGCGGCTCTTTTAATGCAAGCAGATCGTGATAAAGCATCATCGTTGTCTTGCGGTCCTTTTTGGATACTGCTTCAATCATATCGAATATCTTGTCCTCAAGGGTTACATTTGTGACTGCCTTGACATCATTGATTGTTATCTCGTCATTGTCAATACAATATGTAAGCAGTTTCTCCAATTCGTTCTGTAAAAGAAGCATATCGTCTCCAACGCGTTGCACGAAGAAGGCAACCACACTGTTCTGAACGGATTTGCCTTCTTTAACTATACGTCCCTTTATCCAGGTCGCAAGAGTCGATTCGTCCTGCCTTACATAATTTACGACGACACCCGTATCATTAACGGCTTTGTATAACGCAGATCTTGCATCTACATTCTGCTCTACGAATATGAATTTAACCGTATCGGATGCCTTCTTTATATATTCAGCCAAAGCTTCGCCGCCCTTGGCAAAAAGCCCTGAATTCTCAATTACTATAACGCGATAGTCTTTGAAAAAAGGCATCGTATCCGCAAGATCCGTTACCGCTTCTATATTAATCTTATCGCCTTCAAAGACGTTATAATTCATTGTATCCATATCGGGCATAAGGAATTCCAGGAGCTTATTGTAATTCTGACGCACCAAATAAGCCTCTTCACCATATAGAAGATAGGCTCTTTTTACTTCGTTATTCTTGATTAACTCGGGAATTACCCTTGTACACTCAATTGCTCTTGATTTCTGATACACTTTCCTTACCGCTTTCCGATTCGTCCGCAAAATTATCGAATATTTCTTGCTTATTCTCAAGCATAAGAACTATCTGCTCATCAACCGTATCCTGACACAATAATCTATGTACCATAACGGTATTAACCTGTCCCATTCTAAAAGCTCTTGCAATCGCCTGGGTCTCAAGCGATGGCTTAAGCTGCGGCTCACAGAATATTATAACAGATGCTGCCTGAATATTTAATCCCGTACCGCCTGCCTGAATCTGAGAGACTAATATTGCGGGACCTTCATGCTTTGTAAATTCATCAATGATGTTTTGCCTTTTATCCGTACTTATGCTTCCGTTAATAGGGCCGAATACCTTATAATCACTACACATTTCCATGACTTTCTCGATGGTATTGATAAAGAAAGAAAAGATAAGTATCTTACGATTGTTCTCCATATACTCTTCTACAATCTCAAGCAAACGCTGACCCTTGGAGGATTCTGCAGGATTCTCTATAAGCCATGATACCTGACGCTGTTTACTGTAGCCCTCATCATCAACAAAAGTCTTATAAAGATCTTTTTCCGCCTTGGTAAGCTCGAGCCATTCATCGTTTTCGACCTTTTCCGGAAGTTCGTTAAGTACATCTTCACGGGTTCTTCTGAAATATACGCTTGATACCTTACGTCTGAAGTCCGGTGCCATTACAAGCGAAGTACTTCCGTATACAGTCTTTGCAACTTCAGGCTGAAGGCAACTTATAAGAAAGCACATCTCTTCGACATTATTCTCAATGGGCGTACCCGTCATGAAAAGCACCCTATCGGTACGCTGTCTTACGTATAGAAGGTTATTTGTGCGTTCTGCCCTCGGATTCTTGACGTAATGTGCTTCATCCACAACAAGCATCGAGTATGTAAAATCATCCGGCAGTCCGATTTTGTCCAGGGTTTCATAGGTTGTAACCGCAACTCCGCCGGTACCGATCCAATCATCGTAAGCGCTTTCAAATGTCTTACCGTGAATCTTATGCGTTACCAGATCGGAGAACTTCTCTACTTCTCTTATCCAGTTAACCAATACACTTGCAGGACATACAACAAGAAAGTGGGTTGCCCCGGTATTACGTAGTGCAACCATTGCGCCGATTGCTTCAGCTGTCTTACCAAGACCCATTTCGTCGCCAAGTAACACAGCTCCCTGATTGATTATATATTTGACTCCGTATTCCTGGTATAGACGAAGTTCTATCTTAAGTCCGCCAAGAGCTACCGGGAGATTGCCGATTGCAACTGCCAATTCTTCAGGCAAACCGTTTTTGATTGCAACTTCTTCGGTATGCTTTAGGTCTTTTTTCGAAGACTTATTATCCTTTGTGCGTTCCAGAGTCGTAAGATATCCTGCTGCATTACCTCTGTAATCACGCCAGATTTCTTCGTGCTTGGCTTTTAATTCTTCTTTTTTTCTAAGATATAATTCGTGGATGTTATCGGAATAATCCGCTTCTATCTTGGCCTTTAAAGCATCGAGGCTTTGCACCGCAATATCACGCTTCTCCTTTGATGCAAGCGACCAGGAGATAAAGTTTCTTGCGGGCTTTGATTTCTTAACAAGCTCCCTTATCTCGTCGTGATTCTCATTATAAAGCCTCTCGGCATCATTACTTATATTCTTGGTTTTGCGAAGCTTATAGAGGTCTGACACAAGCTGCTCATCTTGGTGGGAAGGCTTATCGGCATTTATTCTGACAGTAGCGTTGCTTATGGCACTTTGTTCTATCTTAGTAACATTTTTCGTAATCGCTTTGGCAGATACTTCACCGACACCTTTGATGGCATTAAGCCTCGATACCGACATATTCCTAAGCTGATATATATTGGTTATACCTGCATCCTTTAAGGCCTGAACACGGATGCCTTCCTTTGCTTTGGAAAGTTCTTCGACAGGAGTTGCCTTAAGGTCCTCCTGAATTTGTTTGGCCAGTAACTTCTCGGAATCGTAGCGGACTTTGGATGTATACTCCTTCTCGCTTCCGATAAGCTTCTTTAAGCGCTTCTCTTCCCTGCGGGCTTGCCTCTTAAGCTTCCACGCCTCATAAAATGACATCTTTCTCTCGTTATCCATCAGAACCATCCTTTGCGCATTTTAAGTCACACGTAGCACCCTCTACATAACACTATTAGTATATAATATTTTGCGTTATTATGCACGTGAGATTGTATTCTTTTTAGTCAGGATAAGCAGGTCGCAAGACCACCCCGCCGCAACGGGCGGTTATTCTTATATCATCTGTATACCGCTGCATACGTTCGACCGCTTCACTATGAGGATGACCATAGCGGTTATTGCGGCCGCAGGATATTACGATAGTCTTGGGTTTACACTTTGCAAGCATCTCATCGGAGTTGGAATTCCGCGAACCATGATGTATAGCCTTAAATATATCCACTCCGTCAAATAACGCACCGACTCCACGCGCATTAACAAGACTTCTCTCCATTTCCATAGAGATATCTCCCGCAAAGAGCGCATCAATGCCCTCTGTCTGATAATCCATTCTGACTATAAGCCCCCTGTCATTCGCATCATCCCCATTAACCGGCATAACAAAAATCCTGTCTTTTCCTATCTTCACCTCCGTAAATTCATGAATCTCGCAGACCTTGACACCATTTCTCTTAGCAGCTTCTGTTATTTCCCTGTATTTCACACTTTCTTCACTTTTTGCAAGAAAAATTGCATCTATACTATATCTTGCATAAAGTAATTCAACAAGCCCCGATATATGGTCGCTATCATAATGGGATATGAACCACATATCGATACCACCTCTTCCGTGACAGCTTAGATAAGATTGGATTACTCCTTCTCCCACATTATTCTTGCTTGAGCTTCCTCCGTCAATCATGATCTTATATCCCGATGCGGTTTCAATATAGATTCCATCCCCCTGCCCTACATCAAGGAACGTTACGGAATCGCGATAGATTCTGTTCGGCAATATCAGAAGCGCTATAAGAAGGATTATTCCGATCCCCCACTGCAGGCGCTTCTTTAATCCGAAATATATAACTATGATTCCCGCATAATATACAAGGAGAAGCATTTTATAGGGGCGCCCGATAACTGCGACACTCCCCGGAATGCTATCATAATATGAAGCAATCATATTAAAAAACTTAAGAATCAGCTTTGCAGGAATCAAGGCAACACTTCCCAAGTCATACGACGCATAAGATATAATTCCCGCAGCAACGCCCGATATAAGAAGCGGTGTCACAAGAGGAATTATTATAAGATTAAGCACTACCGTATATACAGGGACTTCATAGCTATAATAAGCGGTAATCGGAAATGTCATTATGCACACGCCCGCAGATGATGCCAGCATTCGCAGTATCGGATTCACTCTTCTATACTTGCCTTCAATCAATTCATTTACAAGGTAGATACCCATTACAGCCGCAAAAGAATACATGAAACCGATTTGGAGCATATATCGCGGATTCCACAGCACGATCAGACAAAATGCCAGAAATGACGCATTTAACCCGTCATACTTACGGCCAAGCACATTGGCACCCATGGATATAACAAACATGATAACCGCGCGAAGAGACGACACCGTAACTCCTGCCATCATAATATATAAAAGCACGGATATAACGGCAACTGCTGCCGCTATAGCAAAACCGACTCCGCGTCGCCGCAGGAATTCATATATGCAGACTCCGAAAATCGATATATGCAACCCTGATATCGCAAGCACATGACTCATTCCCGCCTTACCATAATCATCACGAAGTTCCGCCGAAAGCAGCTCCTTATCCCCAAGGCATACGGCAGATAATACTCCGGCGCTTTTACCATCGAGTGCTTCCGAATAGAAAACCGACACATTATCGCGCACCTTACGCAAGAAACGCTTAATCCCCACAGGTTTTGCAATAACCTCTATCTTCTCTCCCTTAATCTTCATGACCATTCCTTTACCATACATATCCCGGAATTCATCATATCCGCAGTCATTCGAAGCCTTCTCGAAATATTCCGGCACGCCGAAAAAACTTACCTCCGCACCCGGAATAAGTCCATCCGACAGTTTATTATTAATACTCTCATATTTGTAAAAGGAAATCAAAAATCCGGAATCGGATCTTTGTACGGAGCCTGACAGCTCCAATTCAATCGATGTAACGTAATATCGTACGCTATATTCTCCCGATCGCACTTCTTTAATTATACCTTTACCCGCAATAGGCAGCTTCGCGTCTGCATAAGGTAATAAAAGCTCCCGAATCTCCTCATCGTTACCGGGGAAAAACCGAAGCCTTATTATCGTTAATAAAAGGGTAAGGCATGCGACCACTATAAGCGGTCTTTTCAATTATTCACCATCCTTACTGTTTTCATCTACCACAATATCCAGATTTCTTTCATATAATTCCTGCAAGGTCATCTCGTCTCTATACACAAAGTCCGTATCTCCGTTAACAAGAATCTGAACTTTATTGACATTTGGAAGTTCACAAAGAGAATTGACTATGGCATATATTATAACTTCCTCACTAAGCATATAATCCTGAGCAAGGAATCCGCTGTCAAAGTTAACAAAGCACACGCCATCCATAGTCGAAATACTGATAAGCTTAGTGCCATCGGATATAACAGACTTATACTTATCATCTTTTTCCATAAGGTGCGTAATAATAAGCTTCTCTGCAGAATATGTATTACTTGCATATACCTGCTTGGTAACCTTAGTAAGGTTAAGCCCGTCTTCCGTCGGATGATAAAGTGTAATATTCTGCGGAGAAATGTTATTGATCTGGCGTCCTACATTCTCAACAAAACTGTCCGCCGTCATCATTCCCACATACTTGCCCATTGCGTCCTTTAACGGTTTCTCGGAAACATAAAAGTATACACACTCAACTCCCTGTATCTGTGTAAGCGTACGTACTATCGCGGCTCTGGTCAACACCTCTCTGTCTATCGGCAGATTCGAATATAATTCATTAAAATACAAAGAAAGCTGCTTCTTCTCAAGTGAATAGTCCTGCAAGATAATGTAGCGCGGAATTGTCTCCATGCACGAATCATCTGCAGGTTGCATTGCCAGCTTCTCCATAAACTCTTCAACAAGAGATACCGCCTTACGCTCCTTAGGCATATAATCGCTGGGCACTATCTGAGTCGCATCGGCGCTCAGATAATAAAGACTGTATGCACCCTCTATCTTTTCGTTATGCTCTCCCACAATGGATGTGTCACAAGCCGTAAGAGAGAATAATACGGACAGAGCAATCACCAGACTCAGCACTTTGATAATCTTACTTCTCATGAACCGCACCTCCTTACGCTATATAGATAAGAGGAACGCGAACCGAAAATGTCGTTCCCTCACCTAAAGTAGACGCTACTTTAATAGCACCTTTATGCATAACGATAGAACCCTTGGTAATCGCAAGACCAAGACCCGTACCGCCGATTTCTCTTGAATGAGACTTATCAACACGATAGAAACGCTCAAATACATGATCGAGCGAGTCTTCCGGAATACCCATACCATTATCTTCAACGTTCAAATAGAAGTACTGATGATCCGCATTAAGAGTAACTTTGACGTAACCGCCTTCTTTGTTATACTTAACCGCGTTCTCGACAAGGTTCGAGATTGCAAGGGACATCTTTACTTCGTCGATATCGGCAGTAACCGGACGGAAGCTTTCCAGTATAAGATCCACATCGGCTTTTTCCGCAATCGGTTTGATACGCCTTAATATAACTTCCAGAAGTTCATTAATATTAACCTGCTTGATATTAAGCTCGGGATTCTGCTTATCCATCTTAACCAGCGAAAGAAGGTCGTTGATTATCTGACTCTCTCTGTCAATCTCCTCAGCAATATCCTGCATGAATTCACGATATAATTCAGCCGGAGTATTCTCATCCGCAAGGAGAGAATCTGCCAGAACTTTCATCGAAGTAATCGGTGTCTTAAGCTCATGAGAGACATTTGACACGAATTCCTGCCGTGACTCATCCAAAGTCTTCATGTTCTTGAATACACCATTTATCTCTTCACACAATGCTTCCGTCTCGTAATTACCCGATACATGAATCTCTTCATCAATTATACCATGTCTTCTCTCATTAAGCATACGACGAAGCCTAACCATCGGATACACAAGAATCTGCGAAAACAGAATCGCAAGGCAAAAGTCAACAATCGCAACGATTATAAGAATAAGATCCGCCTGTGCGGCATAATAGTCCTTATCCTCCATTATGCTTTCGGAAGATACGTTAACAATCAATACACCATAAGGCGTCGAAGTCTCCTGATCGTTAATCGGCAAAGTCAGACCTATAAAAAGATATTCCGGATCATAATAAGATACAACTTCTCCGCCAAAGCTTCTGACAACCTCTTTCGAAGTAATTACCTTACCCTCATCCATCTGATAGGTATCTTTGATGATCGTATAAGACCTGTCTACAAGCATTACGCGACCACCATAATAATTCGATAACTGTGATAACTGGGTATTAATGATTTCAGAAGTCGGATCATCGAGAAAGCCCGCAGAAGATATCTGCGTCGCAAGTAGCTTGGACTGGGACATAATCTCGATTTTCTTCATCTCAACTTCATGATTAACGAAATTAACAAGAATACCATACCGCAATACAACAAGCGGTATGATACTGAATAGAATTAGCAATATAAATATCTTAATCTTGATACTGCTCAATTTTCGAAAAGAAAACTTACCTGACATAATAATTCCTTGATCTTATGCGTAATAATATCCGACTCCCCATTTTGTGTGGACGTACTTCGGCTCGCTCGCATTAGGCTCTATCTTCTCGCGAAGACGTCTAACGTGAACATCCACCGTTCTCTCGTCGCCCGGGTAGTCCTTACCCCAGATAATCTCAAGCAATTTCTCTCTTGAATAGACTTTATTAGGATGCTTAACCAAAAGCTCAAGAAGATCAAATTCCTTAGCGGTTAAATTAACCGACTTGCCAAGAACAAACAATTGTCTGGAATCGCAGTCAAGCTTAAGATCCCCGGATTCTATAACTTCCGAAGGATCTTCTTCTCTGACTCTTGAAGAAGTTGTTCTTCTCATAATCGCTTTGATTCTGGCTTTGACTTCCAATATATTGAAAGGCTTAGTGATATAATCATCACAACCATACTCAAGGCCCAATATCTTATCAATATCATCACCCTTGGCTGTGAGCATAACTATAGGCATATCCGAGAATTCTCTTATCGAACGGCATACTTCAAAGCCATCCATCTTAGGCAACATGACATCAAGTAATACCATATCGTACGAGTTGGCTTTCGCAAGATTAAGCGCTTCCTCACCGTCATATGCACAATCAACATCCATTCCATCCTGTTCGAGACTGAATTTGATTCCCTTTACTATTAACTTCTCGTCATCAACCACAAGAACTCTCTTAGACATATCTTCGCCCCTTATTATATCGTTATATCATCCATAATCTTGTTAAGTGTTCCCCTCTTAATCCCCGATACCTTGAGAAGATCTTCCACAGACTTAAACAGTCCGTTCTTCTTCCGGTATTCTACTATACTCTTCGCCTTCGATTCACCGATTCCAGCAAGAGTCATAAGTTCTTTAACCGTCGCGGTGTTAATATTGACCATGGCAGATGCACCGCCTCGCCCGGCTTCGTATTCCGTAACAGTCATAACATGATATCTCATGCCGTCAATGGCAATCTCAGCAAGATTGATGCTCTCCAATACGGCATCATCGCACATACCGCCTGCAGCTACAACCAGGTCTCTTATCCTGCTGCCTCCGGGCAGTTCATAGACTCCCGGATCATTAACCGCACCGTCAATCTGCACAACAATCGTACTTTCTTCGGATAAAAGTTCTCTTTCATACGCTTCTTCCGATATTACTTCCGTAATCTCCGGTGCTTCCTTGCCGCAACCGTAGAAAAGCACCGCAATAAATGCAATTATTAAAAACAAAAATTGCCGTCTCATTCCAAGACCTCCCTTTAACAGATTATCTATATAAAGGAAAGCCAAAGAATAGACAGATAGCTTAAAATAAATCCTAACCCTTATTTTAACTAAAAATTACAAATATTACAAGAGTATTTCTGAAAAGCGGATCACTCCATAAATGCCTGTCCTATATCATTTCTCATGTATTTGTTTTCAAAATCCACAAGCTTTGTCGCTTCATAAGCCTTGGCTCTTGCTTCCTTTAACGTCGATGCCGTTGCGGTAACCCCAAGCACACGGCCGCCGTTTGTTACAAACTTACCATCTTTTAAAGCTGTACCGGCATGGAAGCAGAACATGTCGGACTTTCCCTCAAAATTCGACAACCCCTTAATCTCAAAGCCTTTTTCATATGATACAGGGTATCCCTTTGACGCAAGCACAACACACACTGCGGCATTATCCTCAAAATCAAGATCTATTTTATCAAGATTACCGTCTATGCAGGCTTCCATAACCTCAATTATATCGTTCTTCATTCGCGGCAATACAACCTGTGTCTCCGGATCACCGAATCTTGCATTATACTCTAATACTTTAGGGCCGTCCGAAGTTAACATGAGTCCGAAGAAAATTATACCGACAAATGTTCTGCCTTCTTTCTTCATTGCATCGACCGTCGGTTTATATATCTTCTCTTGACATATCTTATCTATCTCATCAGTATAGAAAGGACTCGGTGAAAAAGTTCCCATACCACCTGTATTAAGTCCCTTATCTCCGTCTTCCGCTCTCTTATGATCTTGGGAAGAAGTCATCGTCTTAATGGTTGTACCATCACAGAAAGAAAGCACCGATACCTCTCGTCCCGTCATGAATTCCTCGACAACAAGCCTTGCTCCTGCTGCACCAAATTTCTTATCAAGCATTATCTCTTTAACTCCGGCGATTGCTTCATCAAGAGTATTGCAGATAAGCACACCCTTACCAAGTGCAAGTCCGTCTGCCTTAAGTACTATAGGCATCTTCGCGCTTTTTAAATAATTAACCGCAGCATCCGCATCATCAAAAGTCTCATAGGATGCGGTAGGAATATTGTATTTCTTCATAAGGTCCTTGGAGAAAGCCTTGCTTCCTTCAAGAATTGCAGCAGCCTTCGTAGGTCCGAACACGCGAAGATTACGCGCATTGAATACATCCACGATTCCGCCCACAAGCGGGTCGTCCATACCGACTATTGTAAGATCTATTTGCTCTTTCTCGGCAAAATCCGCCAAAGCCCCGAATTCCATAGCTTTAATCGGAACAAGCTCCGCTATTGTGCCTATTCCGGCATTACCGGGTGCGCAATATATCTTAGTCACTTTCTTTGATCTGCTTACCGATAATGCGATAGCATGCTCTCTTCCGCCGCTTCCGACAATTAATACCTTCATCTTTTATTCTCCCAATTTAATCCTGCCGTTTGCAATATCATTAATTGCTTCCGGCAATATAATCCACTCGGCATTCTCCATAACGCGGCGCTGCAGAGCTTCCGGTGTGTCGCCGTCTTCAACGTATACTGCTTTCTGCTTTATAATGCGTCCCGTATCGATCCCCGCATCAACGAAGTGTACGGTTGCACCTGTTACCTTAACACCTTTTGATAGTGCAGCTTCATGGACGTGCAAACCATAGAATCCCTTACCGCAAAAAGATGGTATAAGAGACGGATGGATATTGATGATTCTTCCCTTATATTCCTCCGTGAATTCCACAGATAGATTATGCAGGAATCCCGCCAATACAATAAGGTTAAGATCATGTTTCCCAAACTCCGACAACATTGCGCTATCATAGCTTTCAACGGAATCATAATCCTTACGGCTTAATGAAACCGTCGGGATTCCGTGCTGCATGGCTCTTTCCAGCGCATATGCCTTCTTATTATTGCTAAAGACCAATTCTATCTTGGTATTCGTAATCTTTCCGCTGTCTATGGCATCTATGATGGCCTGTAAATTGGTTCCGCCTCCCGATACCAGTACGGCTATCTTTAACATAAGGTTACTCCCTTTTCGCCATCTTCAATATGGCCCACAACGTATGGCGTATCGCCTGTTTTCTTAATTGCTTCCATTGTCTTGGCTACATCTGCAGGGTCTACTGCTATTATCATACCGAGTCCCATGTTGAAAGTATTGTACATCATCTGATCTTCGATATTGCCGACCTTCTGCATAAGCTTAAAGATTGCAGGAACCTCATATGAATTCTTCTCAACAACCGCTCTTTTTCCTTCAGGAAGCATACGCGGAATGTTCTCATAGAATCCACCGCCCGTTATATGACTGCAGGCTTTAACTTTTACACCTGCATTCTTGATGCTCTTCAAAGCCTTAACATAGATTCTCGTAGGTGCCAAAAGCGCTTCTCCGAGAGTCTTGCCCAATTCATCATAATATGTATCCAGGGATTCTTTTGTCATATCAAACACTTTTCTTACCAAAGAAAAACCGTTACTGTGAACACCGGTTGACGCCATACCGATAAGAACATCTCCGTCCTTTAACGTCGAGCCATCAATTAAATCCTTTCTGTCGCATACGCCTACGGAGAATCCTGCCAAATCATACTCGTCTTCAGGCATAAGTCCCGGATGTTCCGCAGTCTCACCGCCTACAAGTGCGCACTCAGACTGAATACAGCCATCCGCCACACCTTTAACTATTGCAGCAATCTTCTCAGGATAATTCTTGCCGCAGGCAATGTAATCAAGGAAGAATAATGGTTCGCCGCCTGCACATGCAATATCATTAACGCACATTGCAACGGCATCTATACCGATTGTGTCATGCTTATCCATGATGAAGCAAAGCTTAACTTTCGTACCGCATCCATCGGTACCCGATAACAACACCGGATCTTCCATATCTTTAATCTTCTTCATTGAAAAAGCGCCCGAGAATCCGCCGATTCCACCAAGAACCTCATCTCTCATGGTCTTCTTCACATGTTCCTTCATAAGTTCTACAGACTTATAACCTGCTTCGATATCAACTCCGGATGATTTGTAATCCAACATTTTCTTTCCTCCATCAATCCTATTTTAAATATTTGTCAATATATGCCGCAGCTCCCATTTCCTGAAGTGTCGCATCTTTTTTCATAACATCGTCTGCCTGCTTATCGGCATAATCCTTAAGCTTTGATAAAAGCTCTGAATCCGCAATTGCAAGCATTTTTACCGCAAGCAATCCCGCATTTGCAGCGCCGTTAATGGCAACCGTTGCAACAGGGACACCTGTAGGCATCTGTACAATAGAATAAAGAGAATCGACTCCGCCAAGGTCCGATGTCTTCATCGGAATACCTATAACCGGAATATTGCAAAGAGCCGCACACATTCCCGGAAGTGCTGCAGCCTTACCTGCACCCGCTATAACAACTTTGGTTCCGTTCTTCTCCGCATCTCTCATATACTCAACCAGCAAATCCGGCTCTCTATGTGCGGAAATAATCGTCATTTCATAAGAAACACCAAAACTTTCAAGGACATCCGCCGCCTTCTTCATAATCTGAAGGTCGGAATCACTTCCCATGATGATACATACCTTTGCCATGTCAATCCTCCTTAAAAATCCCATATTCTATTTGTTGGTTCCGTATAACTCATTTAACGGCTTATTTAATTCCTCGGTACCCGGAAGTACAAAATAACCGCCCGAGATCAAATCAACTTCGGTACCGTCATAACGAACAACCGTTATCATATCAAGTTCATTATATGGTATCGTAATATCTGTATGGCAATTCATATACGCCTTATCAGGATCATTCTTACGAAGTGCGGATACCGAATTCTCCTTGGCAATCATAACTTTTCCGTCAGGATTCTTGGTCTCCACCTCTTCCTCACGTGAGAAACAGGTATCGCCCATTGCAAAGTGCGGACCGGTCTTCTCGGAGATAAGAATCGGAAGCTGAGCCTGAATATCATAATCAATTCCCATCTTATATGCCGTAGTGTTGGTTCCTATAGCAAATTCACCAATCGGCAGAGTCTCATGATGATGCATGATGAGAAGATCGAGAAGTTCCTTATTGTCCTCTTCCTTCTCGTTATTGCCGCATGTAAATGTCGTAATCATACCGTCCTTAAGCGTAATCTCAAGGTCGTTAACTTTAAATCCGTTAAGATAAACTTCCTTAACATGAAGGGTACCGTTCGTACCTTCAAGTACAGGTGATGTAAATACTTCACCAACCGGAATATTAACATCTGCCACGCAATTCTCGAATGCTGTCTGTTTTACACCGTCGTTAACTTTGGCCACCTTGATAACCAGATTGGTATGATTTCCGTCTCTACCGGTTACCTTGACATAATCTGCAGTATCAAGGGCATCGATAAGCTTCTGCTGAATGTCTTCGTAAAGCTTTGCATCCAAGGTATTAACCTTAACGGTTGCGGCAAAGATTTCTTTGAACTTAGGTCCGATCTCAGGAATCGGATATGCGATAATGGTAAAGCTTCTCTCTTCAGGATTAATATATTCCGTATTAAGCTGAGCCTGCTGTCCTGCCAATGATACCGAAAGCTTCTTCTGCTTATCGTCATAATGAATAGCTTCCTTCTTATTCTTAGGATTGAATTCCTTCTCACCGAAGGTCTCGATAACTGCAGGACCTGCATAACCATTCATATATTTCTTGACACTTTCATATGCCTGACGAAGTGTCTCCAAAGCTCTATCTACGTATGACTTATCAAGGTAAAGCGCTCTGTCGTCCTTATGATCGAATCCAAACTGGCGATTGGCAGATGTCGAACCTACTGCAGGTGAAGGTATTACACATTCGATACCCTCCTTCGCAAACTCCTCAATAGCAAATCTGATCATTCTCTCAAAGCCCAAGTTAAAGTATAACGATACTTCAGACTTATTATGAATATCCTGTCCCATCTTGGAATACCCAACGAGGAATCCGTCAACATATGTGTGTGCCATTGCACGCACTTCATCTTCCGAAAGAGAGTTGATGAACTTTGCTGTCTCTATTTCATTTTCAGTTACATTCTTACCATACCAATAAAGGTATCTTAAATCATTCAAATCTGCTTCTTTAACAACAGCTCTTGCATAAGATACTTCAGGATCAAAAAGAATGCGCGCGCGAAGCTCCGAATATATCTCGCTGTTATCATGATTAAAGCTCTTGATTACTTCTCTTATTCCGTCAATATCGATATCATTGTCTTCAAAACGGTTATAAATCTCAACAACAAGCTCTTCATAAACCGTTATCTGCTCTCTGAAACCGTTAACCGCAGCATCCTTAAGGGATGCAATTTCATAATAAAGATATGCGAATATCTGACCCATATCTCCGTATTCCTTAACGGCATACTCCGGATTACCGTAACATGTCTCGTATGACTTCTCTTCAAGCTCACCGAAAAGACGCTCATTCCACGCCTTAAGCTCTTCCATCGAGAGGGTCTTAATCTTACCGCTTTCGTGAAGTGCATAATACTCTTCAAGAGTAAGCATTCTTTCAGCCATCTTCTTAAAATACGGTATATATTTATCATCTACCGTCTTTTCATTAAGCATTTCCTTAATACGACCTACGACAAGTTCGGTTCTTTCTGCCATAAGTGCATTGTTTTCCTTCAAATCATCTCTAAAACTCATTTAAATTCTCCTAATTCCCTGTTTATTGTAAAATCCCCTTTATGAATACCGCTATCAGTATCAACAGCGCTATTAAATTAAAAGTTGTTCCTATTGTCGATGACATCTTATAGACATCTTCTTCCCGAAGGCCTTTTATTCCAAGCACAAGACCGATTATCGAAAACATAAAAAGAAAGATTCCTATGCTTCCTACATATTCCGAAGCCTGTCCTTTAAGCAAAAATGCATAATTAATCAGCATCAGAAATACGAGAATCGATATAATTCCAAATATCATCGATATCAATCCTCTTCTGGAATGCGTGCGCCCCGAGAACTTCGCTCTTTCTTTTCTTTTCCTTATGGTACCCTGCATTATCTTGCCCCGTACTGTTCATAATATGCGTCAATTGCCGCTTTAATCGTATCATCGATTATAACTTTGCCCTTATATGGCTTATTATAAAGATGTTCTACGACTTCGCCCATCGTAACGATTGCTCCGGTCTTAAAACCGTATTTCTCCTCGATCTCCGAAAGTGCAGACTTCTCACCGGTACCCCGTTCCATTCTGTCAACAGATACTATAAGTCCGATGATATCCACATTACCCTGCGCTTTTAATATAGGAACCGTCTCGTTAATTGATGTTCCCGCAGTTGTAACGTCTTCTATTATTACAATTTTGTCGCCGTCTTCAATCGGGCTTCCGAGTAAAATTCCTTTATCGCCGTGGTCCTTCTCCTCTTTTCTGTTGGAACAATACTTGATATCGGCACCAAAAAGCTCGGACATCTCCATCGTTGCCGCTACCGTAAGCGGTATTCCCTTATATGCAGGTCCGAATAATATATCAAAGTCCGTTCCGTATCTATCGTGAATTGCCTTGGCATAATATTCACCGAGCTTCTTCATCTGCGCACCGGTTCTGTAAAATCCGGTATTAACGAAGAAAGGCGTCTTTCTTCCGCTCTTTGTTACGAAGTCTCCGAACTTCAGCACTCCGCAATCCACCATAAATTCAATAAATTCCTGCTTATAGCTTTCCATATATACCTCACAAATAGACATATTTTTACAAAGTAAACCTTTATAAGTATATCACCAAGATATAGTCTAATTCAAGTGGCAGAAAAGCACATAATTTAATACGAAAATGCCCGGCAATTTATATGCCGGACATTATGAAATAATTATTCGATTACTTGCTCATGCAGATTCTGATCACACCGCAGGCCGCTCCGAAAAGTACTCCTGCAATAGGCCAGATTATCCAGGTAACTCCCCAATTTGAGTTATAGCTCCAGATAAAGAATGCTGCCACGACTATCGGCCAGTAGATGCCTGACACTACGGAAACCACCTTATTGTATCGTTTTCCTTCCTCCGTATAATCGCCTTCCTGAAGAAGCTTATTATACGCACTGATCGGTTCAGCACCCATGCATATAAGAAATACACCGGCAGAAACAAATGCAAGAAGTATTACAACCATGAAAAGCGCATAACCATCATTGGTGTCGCACTTCGAATTCTCAAATATCATACTGAAAAGAAGCGGAACTGCGGATATGATACAAAGAATAACGCCACTTGCAATATATATCGTGTTGCGCTTTTCTTCCTTCTTCTTACGCTCCTTAACCATACCGGCAACACCATAAGCAGTCTCAAACATCTCTTTCTCGAGATAATCAAAAGGATCGGTTTTTCTTGCACACATAATAAATATAAATACCGCAATTGCAACAAGAATAAGTATCATCGAAACGCCGACTGCAACGGCTGTTTTCTCTGTAACTCTGCCCCATGTACTAAATCCAAGAAGTGTAAGCAAAACAGTCGGTGAAAGTATACATAACGAAACACCGAGCGCAATCCTAGGCGCAACCTCTCGCGTAACCCGGAGAAACTCCGTTGCTTCTTCCATACTTACATTGCGACGCGTACCTTTTCCCGAATTCTTTTCTTCTACGATTCCGCCTGAGGTTGAATCCTCAATTTCGTCCTTTAATAAATAATCGGTACTTACCCCAAAAAGCTCTGCCATCTTAAGTATTCTGTTAAGATCGGGTGTAGACTGAGCGCTCTCCCATTTTGATACCGATTGTCTCGATACATCAAGCTTATCTGCCAACTCCTCCTGTGACCATCC
>JAILJL010000207.1 GCA_024694785.1 Lachnospiraceae bacterium | reverse complement strand
TATGCGTACGGCGCTTTTACTTAATAATGTAAAAGCGGAAGATATTCGACGTGGTATGGTAATAGCTAAGCCTGATTCGATTATTCCGACAACAAGAATTGCTGCATATATAACTATGGTTAAAAAGACGGAAAAAGTTTTAAAGAACCAGCAGAAGGTCCATGTACATGTTGGAACCGATGAAGTGATCGGAAGAGTGAAACTCTTGGATGCAGATGTGTTATCCGAAGGTGAGAGCGGTTTTGCGGAAGTTGTCTTAGAACGGGAAATTGTAGTTAAGCGCCGTGATAGATTTGTTATAAGGTTCTTGTCACCATTAGATACCATAGGTGGAGGAACCGTATTAATTGCCAATTCAGATAAGCTTAAGAGAAATGATGAGGCAATTTTAGGTAAGCTTAAGGTTATTCATGAAGATAAGAGTAAGGAGCATATATTAAATATAGTCCGAGAAAGCGATAAAATGCCGATTAAGATATCGAAACTTTTGGCCTTATCAGAGCTTAGTAAGGATACATTCGATAAGGAAATCGACGAAATTAAGGTTTTAAACGAGTTGTTTATATTCAGTACGAAGAAGGAAGAGTGTTTCTTTACTTTTAAGGCGGAAGATGCGCTTCGGCAATCGATAGTTGAGTACTTTAAGGAGCTCTATACTAAAAGACCTTATGCGGTATATGAAAGTATTAATACCGTTAAGGCGAAGTTTTTTAAGGGATTTGAGCCGTTAATCATTGACGGGTATCTTGAGAGACTTTGTGAAGATTCGGTATTAAGTATAGACGGAGTAAATGTAAGACTATTTGATCGTGAATGTCCGAAGGATGAGGTATATAAAAGTGTATTGAATAAGCTGCGGACTGAATTCGAGAAAGCCGGGACGGACTTTGCTGATGTTAAGAACATTAATCTGATAGTTTCGGATGAAGACAGAGCGGATCTTATATCGGAATATGTTGTAAGAGGTGAAATCGTCATGATTAACGATGACTTCTATACAACACCTGATATAGCCAGAATGATAGAGAATAAGGTACTGGAATTTTTTGAAGATAACGAAGTGATATCGTTTGCTTCGCTTCGAGATCTTCTCGGTACATCGAGGCGTTCCGCGAAGCCTTTGATGGCTTATCTTGATAATGTCGGTATAACCAAGTGGTCCGGTAAAGAAACAGAGCGTGTGAAGAAGTAGGAGGGGTTAATGATGATAAGACATATAAAAGGAATACATCATATTTCATATAAGTGCAGCAAAAAAGAGGAGATAGAGAAGGTAAAAGAGTTCTATGTTAAGGTACTCGGGATGCCGATAATACGTGAGTGGGCGGAAGGTTTCATGTTTGATACAGGTAACAGTCTTATAGAAGTGTTTACAAATGGTGAGAATACCGGAGAACTTGGAGTAATCCGTCATGTAGCATCTGCTACAGACAATGTGGATGAGATAATTGATAAGGTAAAGGCAGCAGGATATGAGGTCTTCATGGAACCTGTGGATAAGGTAATTCGCTCTACACCTGAATTACCGATAAGAGTGGCTTTTTGCTATGGGCCGCTTCATGAAGAAGTTGAGTTTTTCTGCGAAAGGGGATAAAAATGATTACAGACGAGGATATTAAGCGAATTAACGAGTTATATCATAAGTCGCAGGCGGAAGGTTTGACTGATGAAGAAAAGGAAGAGCAGCAGAGATTGCGTAAGGCATACGTAGATGCGATAAAGGGCAATCTTAAAGCGAACCTTGACAACATCGTAATCCAGCGTCCGGACGGTACGAAGGAAAAACTCAAGAAGAAGCAGTAAGTGTTTAGGCGGAAATGATAAAGGAGGTTTATTATGGAGTGGAAGAAGACAAGGCTTGATGAGGCAAGAAAGTATATTGATGATATTATAAAAGCGATTCCTGATGAAGAGGATAAGCGTGGCGCGTATGTGCATTTATACGGAGTCGGTCTTATGGCTGCACTTCTCGCATTAAAGAGAGGGTATTCACGTGAGATAGCTGAGATGGCTGAGATTTCAGGAATGCTTCATGACCTTCTAACATATGTTGACCGTAGTGCGGATGGCGACGATCATGCACATGGTTGCGCAGAATATGCGAAAGAACACGTTCTCGATAAGCTTACACTTTTTAATGATGAAGAAAAGCAGATGATGTATAACGGTATATATAATCACAGTGATAAACATGTAAAGGGGTACTATTTTGATGAACTTATAAAGGACGCCGATGCTGCGCAGCATACACTTCGAAATCCAATGGAAGATTATTGGTATGAAAGACCACGAATTAAGCAGGTCGTAGATAAGCTGGTTGAATAATCTTGCGGAAGGGCTAACTGATTTATCGTATTTTTGTCGGATTAAAACACATTTTTATAAAGCTTTTCTGGTAGAATGGGAGAATCAAATGTGATGGAGGATATGCCTATGACCAGAGAAGAATTGGATATTACTAAAGAAGAACGAGATGAGCTTGGAGAAATCGCCAATATCAGTATAGGCAATGCAGCAACTACATTGAGTTTGATGGTTAATCATACGGTTACTATTACAACTCCCAATATTACAATAGTTAACAGAAGCGAAGCTCTCGATGACTATGAGAAGACATGTATATTCGTACAGATTCATTATGTACAGGGTTTATCCGGTAATAATGTATTTATATTAAAGGAAAGCGACGTTGTATGCCTTACCGATCTTATGATGGGAGGTCCGGGAACTACGGAGGGCGTCGTAGGAGAGATGGA
>JAILJL010000170.1 GCA_024694785.1 Lachnospiraceae bacterium | reverse complement strand
GTTGCATTGATTAATTCGTCACGCTCTTTCTGATAATCCTCGGTCGTAAGACCCATTAAATAAGCACCACTGCAGTATGCACCCTTCATAGCAGGAGACAAAGGCCTGTCTAACTTGCCAATTGCACCAACAACGAACTTTGTCATTGCATCTTCATCAGCATCAAGTTCTTCAATGAACTTAGGTACCGCATTATATGCTTCATATGTCTTCTTGATATTAGGATCACGGTAAGATCCGAATGAAAGTGAACCGAATCTGTCTACAACCATGAATACGCCATATGCACCACCCTTAACGCGGACATTGATGTAGAGATTATCATTATTAACAGCTCCGACAAGGGCTCTCATTGCACCATTATAATCATATCCATGCAACTTATATCCGCCGCTTAATGCAACATACTGAACTCTTGAAGAGGTTGTAATTGCTTCGTTCTTAGCCTCCAACTTAACTTCTTCAGGTTCATACGTCTTGCCGGAACCCTTAAGTACAGGCTTAACTGTCTTAAGTATGCTTCCCATCTTATCCAGAGCTTCCTTACGGCAGACAATTGCAGGAACAAGGAACTTCTCGTCAAAGATATAATCAGCTGTCTCTCTTAAGTTCTTATATACTTCCTCTTTCTTCTCGTCGAAATGCTCGGAAAGATCTTTAATAAAGTAATAGTAATCAATTCCGCTTATAAGGTCATTCCTGTACTCTAACTCAGATACGTAAGAGCCTGCACGCTTCATACTATACATATGACCTGCAGCAGCGATACCTTCGCTCATTCTTGATACGCCTTCTGATATAAGCTCCTTGACTCTCTTATCGGACTCGTATTTAGTTGTACCGATAACTTCTTTGATAAGCTCTGCCACGTTATCAAGCTTCTCACATAAAGCGCTCGCCTTAATGCTAAAGAATCCTCTTGATACTCCATCCTTATTCGGAATGAACTTGGCATCCGCAGAGATGCCGCCGGTATGGAAATCAATCTCACTGCTTAATTCGGCATATGTATGCTTATCGGTATCAAGCATTGTGAATAAATCCTTAAGTAAACCAAGATAAGGATACAGTCTTAAAGGAAGATTCTTGATCTCAAATCCCATCGAGAGATACGCTATTCCATTAGTCTCTATATCATTCCAGATAACTTCCGTACCATCTATCTTCTCGATATTATTAACTACAGGCTCACATTCCTTCTTGATATCGCTTCTCTTAAGCATCGGAATCTTGGCAATATCTTCAGGACTTGACGGCTCTGTCTGATACTGCTTTAATGCAGCTGTCTTCTTAATAAGTTCATCTAACTCTGCATCTGACATCTTGGCTTTAACTTCTGCCAGTTTCTTTGCAAGCTCTTCATCCTGCTTTGCAGTCATACCCGGACATGGCTTCATTGTAAGATATACTGCATGATTGTTATTAATCAAATATCGTCTTATAATATCCTCAAAATACGTTGTCTCTTTAAGCTTCTTTCTTAAAGCGCCATATACTTTGGAAAGATCAAGTAATGTAAATGGTTTGTCATCATCATAAAGAAGTGTCTCAAATGATGAATCAATAAGTAATAAGCCCTTCGGCATATATCCCGGATCCTGCTCTTTAAAGTTGAACTCAGCTCTGTTAAGATATGCCTCGATGCTCTTCTTATTCAATCCCTTCTTAAGAAGGTCTTCCAATGTATCATTAATAACTTTCTTAAACTTGTCAAGTTCGTCTGCATTGGCATTCTTTGTCCAAAGCATATATGAGCACTGTCTCTTATATGTTGAGAAATATCCGCTTACATCGTTACCGATACCTGCATCAAGAAGTGCCTGCTTAAGTACTGCACCCGGTGCGTTCATAAGGATGTAATCGATTGCATCCATAGCTACACGCATCTCAGGATCGAATGTTGCATCGCTAATCAATGAAGCATAAGCATATACTGTCTTACCCTTAGGATCTTCTTCGGAAGAGATAGGATACTCTGCCACTACATCCTTCGGTGCTGCAAATTCTTTCTGTATCTTAACTTCGGAATCAATCTCCAATCTGTCATACTTGCTTAAGTATTCCTTATCGATATAAAGAAGCTTCTCCGTCATATCCATCTTACCATAGAGGTAGATATATGAGTTCGACGGATGATAATATCTTCTGTGGAAATCAAGATAATATTCACGTGTAAGATCCGGAATATAAAGAGGATCTCCGCCGGAACACTTTGAATATGTATTATCCGGGAATAAGTTCCTGTTGATATTCTCGTCTAAGTGCTCGTCTAATGCGGAAAAAGCACCCTTCATCTCGCTGTATACGACACCATTGATTGTGATCGGATCTTCCTTCTTCTCTAACTCGTAATGCCAGCCTTCCTGCATGAAGATCTCTTCATACTTATAGATATTAGGTCTGAATACCGCATCAAGATATACTTCCATTAAGTTCTGGAAATCTTTATCATTCATACTTGCAACAGGATATATTGTCTTGTCGTTATATGTCATTGCATTCAAGAATGTCTGCAATGAACTCTTTGCAAGCTCCATGAAAGGATCCTTAATCGGAAATCTGTCAGAACCGCAAAGTACCGTGTGCTCAATTATATGCGGCACACCTGTATGATTCTCAGGCGGTGTTCTGAAACCGATACAGAATACCTTATTATCATCATCATTCTCAAATAAACAAATTCTTGCACCGGTCTTAACATGCTTAAGATATACACCATTTGAATGGATGCCCTGTAAATCTTCTTCCTCGACCAATTCATACATTGGCAACTTCTTCAAATCTAACATTGCGTTCCCCCTGTCTTAACTCGATAGTTTAATACAAAAAAGGCACGTTTAAAAAGACGTGCCTTTAGTTACTATTGCGCGTTCTCAGCCTTCTCTATAGCTGCAATTGCGGCCTTCTGCATAGGAATTCTGCAATTCTTGTTATTACCAAACTCTACTATACATGTATCATCCTGGATATCAATAAGAATACCATAGAAGCCGCTTGTTGTAAGTACTGTATCGCCTACTGCCATCTCGGCCATCATCTGGTTCTTTCTCTTGGTCTCCTTCTGCTGTGGTCTGATCATCATAAAGTACATAAGTGCAAGTAAAACCACTACCATAACTACAGTATAGATTGTACTTGCAGTACCTCCTGCTGTTGCTGCCATAATCATCATTATTACTGTCCCTCCATATATTATAGACTATGAAAATATATTACTAAATTATAGTTATTTCTTCAAGTGGGAAGAATATAAAATATTTATAAACTGCCTCCATCTCCCTCTGCCATGATTTCAAGCATTTCCGCCTTGAATTTCTTATATTCTCCGCAATCAAGTGCACCTTTTATACTCTCCATAAGGTGATTGTAGAAGTATAGATTATGAAGAACCAGAAGTCTCATACCAAGCATCTCCTTTGCCTTAAGAAGATGCCTTATATATGCTCTCGAATAACTTCTGCACGCCGGACACTTGCATCCTTCTTCCAAAGGACGCTCGTCGAACTTATACTGCTCGTTATTAAGATTAAGCTTGCCGAATCTCGTATAAGCGTGTCCGTGACGGCCGTTTCTTGACGGATATACACAATCAAAGAAGTCTATTCCTCTGTCTACCGCCTCAAGAATATTGGCCGGTGTTCCCACACCCATAAGATAAGTCGGCTTATTCTGCGGTAAGTACGGCACCACTTCGTCAAGTACGTGATACATCTGCTCATGAGTCTCTCCAACCGCAAGGCCTCCTACGGCATATCCATCAAGATCCATATCCGCAATTCTCTTTGCGTGCTCAATTCTTATATCATCATATACAGCTCCCTGATTAATCCCAAAAAGCCACTGATTCTTATTAATAGTATCCTCGCGTTCATTAAGTTCTTTCATCTTAACACGGCAACGCTCCAGCCACCTTGTGGTACGTGCAACCGAGTCCTCCACATACTTGCGTTCTGCAAGTGCCGGCGGACACTCATCGAATGCCATCGCGATAGTCGATGCAAGATTCGACTGTATCTGCATCGATTCTTCCGGGCCCATAAATATCTTGTGCCCGTCTATATGCGACTGGAATGTTACGCCTTCTTCCTTAATCTTACGAAGTCCCGTAAGAGAAAATACCTGAAATCCGCCGGAGTCGGTAAGAATCGGCTTATCCCAGTTCATGAACTTATGAAGTCCTCCAAGCTTCTTTATGGCTTCATCTCCCGTTCTTACATGAAGATGATAGGTATTGCTTAATTCTATCTGGGTTCCTATTTCTCTTAGATCATCCGTGGATACGGCGCCTTTAATTGCAGCAACCGTTCCGACATTCATGAATACAGGTGTCTCTACAACACCATGCACCGTCGTAACTCTTGCTCTTTTGGCGCGTCCCTCGGTTTTCAATAATTCATACATACTTATTTCTTCTTTCCGAATCCGAAGATTCCCTTTATCTTCTTGATAAAAGCATCAACCTTAAGTGCTGTTTTAACGAGTCTTTTTCCTGCCAGTATATCATACTCATTCTTCATATCGTTATATTTGCACTTGTATTCCCAGATTCTCTTATCAGTTGCAAGTCTTTCATTGATTGCGTCGATATAATTATTCTCTATCTCGATGAGATTCTCCTCCATAAGAACCGAATCGCCGAGTATAGTCGGATAATATGTCTCCATATGAGTATGAAGCCTCTTCTTAACATCATCGAAGCCTCTGTACTCCATCTGCTTAGCTATTTCCTTCTCATATTTGTAAGCCCTTATAAGCGTCATGCTAAGCATGTGATCGTTAAGCTTCTGCGCATTAAGCGATACATTAAAGACAAGATCTGCAAATCTCTTAACGTCGATTTCGCCGATTCTGTATGGCTTATACGGCCTGTCCGCGAAGCTCCTTGTCATTCCCACGACTTTATGAATATTCGGTCTTGCGGTAAGTAATGCATTAAGTAAACAAAGCTCCTTATATCCTGCATCAAATACTCCAAGAGGCACACCGTTAAATACGCTTTTCTTATATACCTTATTGCATAGGTAATCGCCGTAAGATGTACAGTCGGATGCTTTTCCTGTCACTCTTATAAATGAATCATACAAGAATAACTCGTTACCTTCGCCGTTAAACGCATTCTTAATAGGCCATGTCGCTTTACCGGCAACAATCTCCTTGATTCCGAAAAGCGATACATCTGCTCCCGTCTCCGCATTTTTAAAAGCCTGCTCATATGTATCCATATGAACGGTGTCTCCTTCTTCAAGGAAAGATATAAGACTTCCCGTTGCCTTACTCAAGAATTCATCCATATCCCCCGGATTATTGAGGTTCTCTATTAATTCAACGGTAACTCCTTTTGATTTCTCGAGAGATTCCTTGGTTATCCTGCGCTTTTCTTCATCCTTGCCAAAGATATATACGGATACCCTTTTTCCTGCTTTACGCTCCTGCTCGTCTCTATTCTCGAATTCATCAAGAGTTCTTATGAAATCATCACCCTTTGTTATTCTCTCTATGAATTCACGGGAATGAGGATTGGCCTTAACCGATTCCTCTATCGCCCTGTTCTTCTCACTTGCTTCGACGCTATTGCTTCTATGAATGACAATACTGTCTTTGATCGCCTCGATAACCTCGTGGCCCTTCTCATTATGGACAATAACAAGAGATGTTCCTTTCTTGTCATCCCACTCTTCCCTTACACCCCAGTAATCACCGAGGGTAATATCCGAGCCTCTGTTGAAACCTCTGAATTTGCAGTCTTCGCATGACTCCCTCATATAGAGATTGTCATTAATGAAACCTTTCATGAAAGGATCTTCATATCTATTGAAATTCTGCCTGCTTCCGTCATCGAAGGTCACTTTCGTGGAGTAATTCTGCCAGCTTTCATCCTTCTCGCGGAAAGCCACTTCAATTACATCCG
>JAILJL010000184.1 GCA_024694785.1 Lachnospiraceae bacterium | reverse complement strand
AGAACGAAGTCTGTAAGCTGTCAGGAATTCTTCCACGGAATGCAGGAGATAATCGTTGCGGATACACCTGTCACGCTTTTTATAGGCGAGGATGAGCAGCGTCCGCTGGCAGAGAGAGTTGCAGCTTTTCTCCCTAAGGTGAACAGCAATTATACGATAATAGATACCAAGGAGTTTGCGCTTGAGGGAATAAGTGATAAGTTCCGTGGTTCGATATCGCACTTGGTTATGAGAGCTGTTAATGCACGAGTTGACGCATATATGGAGCTCTTTTTAAGACATCCTTTGTCTATAAGAAGGTATTACAGACAGTTTGATTATTAAATTCTAATCAGGTATTAAAAAAATCTTATTTGCATAGCGACACGTTATCGATTACAATGTGAAGTAGTAATGATTACTATCTAGAAAGTTTGGGAGGAGCATTGTAATGAAGATAATAGCAGATTCTTCCTGTGATATGGCGGTATTGCCGGGGATGGAATTTTCTACTGTGCCATTGATTATCTCTACGGACGAGCGTGAATTTGTTGATGGGGAATCGCTTAATGTAGACGAGATGCTTACGTTTATTGAGCATTATAAGGGACGGACCGGAACGGCCTGCCCGTCGATTCAAGGTTTTCTCGAAGCGTTGGGGGATGCGAAAGAAGCGTTTATTGTTACTATGACAGGTGCTTTGTCGGGAACATACGGTAGCGCATGCGCGGCAAAGGATCAGTATATTCAGGAACATCCTGAGGCGAAGGTGTATGTTATAGACAGTCGATCCACCGGGCCGGGGTTGCGACTTCTTCTGGAGAAGCTTGCAGAGATGCATGAAAAAGGCCTTGTGTTCGAGGAAATGTGCAGAAGGATAGAAGAATATAAAGCAACCAATCGCTTATATTTTGGATTGAAGTCAATTGATAATCTGGCAAAGAGCGGGCGAATAAATAAGCTTATTGCATCTGCAGTGGGACTTCTTGGAATAAGCATCCTTGGAACGGCAAGTCCTGAAGGTACTATTGAACCGGTAAGCAAGAGCCGTGGTGATAGGGGGCTTGTTAAAGATACGATTAAAGCAATGAAGGCTGCAGGGTATAGAGGCGGTAAGGTGCGCATTAACAACGTATTGAACCCGGCAATAAGCGAAGCGTTAAGAAGCGCGATAGTTTCGGAGTTTCCGAATGCGGATGTACTCTGTTATCAGGCTTATGGGCTTAATAGCTTTTATGCAGAGCGTAATGGTTTTATACTTGGTTGTGAGTGTTAGTCTTAGTTTGAGAAATTTTTGTGAACTATAGGGTCCGGGCGCGGACCCTATTTCATTTCGCTTGATTTGTTATGGTACGGGGAGTATGCTAGATATATGGATGTAAGTATATTGTGAATAATTTGATTCCTTGGTTTGACAGGAAGGTATTGAGATGAAGAATTATTTTGGGTATCTTAAGAATCTGTTTATCTATTGCGGCCTTGATAAAGATAAGTATGAAAGCATAAGGCGTAAGATTGTAAAGAGAAATATGTCATTGCTTAAGCCTGCCGCGCTTATTGTTGGCTTGCTTGGAATACTGTATGTGTTTGTTTCGCTGTTTATAAGCGTGGGACAGGTATGGTTATACGGAATGATGGGGATTGTGTCGATTACCATATTTGTAATAGCGACCAGGCTTTCCGGTTCTGACTCTTTATGGATAGAGTTATTGAGTTATTTGCTTCTGATCTGCGTGGATACGTACGGAATATGTCTTACATTCTACACAACACATCTTGATGTACCTTCAACGAGTTTTATTGTCTTCATGGTTCTTATGCCGCTTGCAATAGTGGATAGACCGATTAGACTGTATATAATAGATATTTTCTTTAGCATCACATTCCTTATAATAGGTTATAACATGAAAACGGAGTATGCATTTACAACGGATTGCGTTAACGTTATTACATATGCTTTTCTCGGCATGATATTATATACGATAGTCGTTAATACGAGCATCAAAGAGATTTATAATAATGAGCGTGTGGTTAGGATGCAGGATCACATGATAGAGAGTATGGCCAATATGATAGAAGAGCGGGATGAAGGTACCGGTGGTCATATTAAGCGTACTGCTGAGTATGTTGACAGGATATTAAAAAAGATGCAGGGAATACCTGAGTATAGAGGCATTTCCGGTCGATACCGGGAGAATATCCTAAGAGCTGCACCGCTTCATGATATTGGTAAGATTAATATATCCGACACGATTCTTAATAAGCCCGGACGCCTTACGGCTGAGGAGTTTGATATAATGAAGACACATACGGATCATGGTGCTTCGATAATTAAGGGCCTTATTGTTGATGGCGAAGATAAAGATTACTTTGATGTGGCATATAATGTTGTAAGATATCACCATGAGAGATATGACGGAATGGGTTATCCGTGCGGAAGGGCAGGAGATGATATCCCGCTTGAAGCAAGAATAATGGCGATAGCGGATGTATATGATGCATTAATCTCGAATCGTGTATATAAGCCTGCGTTTCCTAAGGATAAGGCAATAGAGATAATCAGGGAAGGACGAGGAACGCAGTTTGATCCGGTATTGACGGATCTTTTTATAGAGAGTATGATGGAAGAATAGTAATATAAAGGGACTGCATTGTTGCAGTCTCTTTGATTATATATGAGCTGTGAAAAGCTGTCTGACTATAGAAGTGTCTGATTTTGAGTGGCAGGTAATTATCTGTTAGCTGCGGCCTTTGCTAATTCGTCAGCCATTTCTTCCTTTACTTCTGCGAAGCACTTTACTGCGAAGTCAAGATCTTCCTTTGTATGTCCTGCAGAAATCTGCGTACGTACACGGTCACGTCCCTTAGGAACTACCGGATAGCAGAAGCCTACTACGTATACGCCCTTCTCAAGCATTCTGTTAGCGAACTTGTTAGCAACTACAGGATCGTAGAGCATAACAGGAACGATTGGATGCTCACCAGGAAGCATATCGAAGCCGTGCTTCTCCATTTCCTTACGGAAGTACTGAGCATTCTCGTGAACTTTGTCACGAAGAGCTGTTGATTCATTTAACATATCGATTGTCTCAATTGTAGCTGCACAGATTGCAGGAGCAAGAGAATTGGAGAAGAGGTATGGACGGCTTCTCTGACGAAGGATGTCGATAATCTCCTTACGAGCAGCTGTATATCCGCCGGAAGCTCCTCCCATTGCCTTACCGAATGTGCCTGTGATGATATCAACACGACCCATAACTCCGCAGTACTCTGCAGTTCCACGACCGTGCTCGCCCATGAAGCCTACAGCGTGAGAATCATCAACCATTACAAGAGCGTCATACTTATCAGCGAGATCGCAGATGCCCTTAAGGTTAGCGATATATCCGTCCATTGAGAATACACCGTCGGTTGCAATCATAATCTTCTTGCATCCTTTAGCGCGTGCATCCTTTAACTGGACTTCCAAATCTTCCATGTTATTGTTCTTATAACGATATCTCTGAGCCTTGCAAAGACGAACGCCATCGATAATTGATGCGTGGTTTAATTCATCAGAGATAATTGCATCTTCTGCTGTAAGGAGGGTCTCGAAAAGACCACCGTTAGCATCGAAGCATGATGAGTAAAGAATTGCGTCTTCCATACCTACGAAATCAGCAATCTTTCTCTCTAATTCTTTGTGGATTTCCTGGGTACCACAGATGAAACGGACTGAAGAAAGTCCGAATCCCCAATTATCATAGCTCTTCTTTGCAGCCTCGATAAGACGAGGGTTGTTAGAAAGGCCAAGATAGTTGTTGGCACACATGTTAACTACACCTTTTGCAACCGTAGTATCAATACGGGACTTCTGAGGTGTTGTGATGATACGCTCTTCCTTATAAGTACCGGAAGCTTTGATTTCATCTAATGTAGCTTTAAAAGCATCATAAGCTGTTTTCATTTATTTTTCCTCCAGATATTATTTTGTCCAATCCAATATAACCTTGCCTGACTTACCGCTGTGCATTGCTTCAAAGCCCTTCTCGAACTCTGTGTAATGGAAGTGGTGAGTAATGGCAGGTGTAAGGTCAAGACCACCCTTAACCATAGCTGACATCTGATACCAGTTATCAAGCTTACGTCCGTAGATACCCTGTAA
>JAILJL010000120.1 GCA_024694785.1 Lachnospiraceae bacterium | reverse complement strand
TAACCATAGCTATAAGTACCGGGGTCATGGTAACGCCCACAAAAGGCAAATCAACACATGCATTTACAATATAGAAGATGGTTCCCCATATTGTGGCACCAAGTAAATCATCTATAAGGTACACGAAAGCAGTTCGCTTACCATTGGTATTGGTACCTATTGATGAAAGAAGCACCGGAGCGGATGCGCCGATTCCGACACCTAATACAATCGGAAACGTATTTGAAAACGATAATACACCGGTTACCGAAATTGCCTGCAAAATACCTATTGCAGCTGATGAACTCTGCAAAATTGCAGTAAATATAATACCGATAAGAATGCAAAGCAACGGATGATTGAAAATTGTCAATATATTTAAGAAATCAGGATTATCACGTAATGGACTCATCGCGGCACTCATTGTCTGCATACCGACCATAAGGATTGCAAATCCGAGCATTATATCACCTATATGGCGATTGCGACTGTGCTTGGAAAGCTTTTTTAGAAAAATGCCGACGATAGCAACTATGGCAGCGATTGTTGCAGATGAAAGAAGTGTTGCGATACCGCTTCCGCCTTCAATATAAGATAGACAAAGGATCCAGCCGGTAATTGAAGTACCGATACTTGAACCCATGATTACGCCAATTGCCTGTATAAGCTTCATCATACCTGAGTTAACGAAGCCGACAACCATTACGGTTGTTGCCGATGAAGACTGAATAAGGGCTGTAACTACAAGTCCCAAAAGAATTCCTTTTATCGGCGTATTGGTTAATTTATAGAGGATTTTCTCTAATTTTGTTCCGGCTACCTGTTTCAGGCTGTCGCCCATAACTGCCATTCCATAGAGGAAAAGCGCCACACCGGAAAGAAGTGATAATGTGATTGCAATTGTTTCCATGTACTTTCTCCTGATTATTATTGAAATATCCCTTTTATTTCACTTTAATTATATTCTCGATAAATTGAAAATTCAATGGAAAAAAATGATTATATTGCATTACTTTCCGTCTCGTGATATATATATAATGACTAAATGAGTGTAGTTCACTTTGGATAATAAAAGGAGAGATGATTATGCAGTTTTTTATTGATACGGCAGACGTGGAAGAGATTCGTAAAGCGGCCGATATGGGTATTATTTCTGGTGTTACAACCAATCCGTCTTTGATAGCCAAGGCAGGAAGAGATTTTAACGAGGTTATTAAGGAAATTACAACTATAGTTGACGGACCGATAAGCGGAGAAGTTAAGGCAACAACCGTTGATGCGGAGGGCATGATTAAAGAAGGAAGAGAGATTGCCAAGATTCACAAGAATATGGTGGTTAAAATTCCTATGACGGCTGAAGGCCTTAAGGCTGTTAAGGTCCTTAAATCAGAAGGTATTAAGACTAATGTAACGCTTGTATTTGCAGCTAACCAGGCGCTCCTTGCAGCAGAGGCGGGTGCTACTTACGTATCACCTTTCCTTGGAAGACTTGATGATATCAATCAGCCGGGTATCGATCTTATAACCGATATCGTTACAATATTTGAGAACTATGGTTATGAGACACAGATAATTGCGGCATCCATAAGAAATCCTATACATGTAACGGATTGCGCGCTTGCGGGTGCAGATATCGCCACAATTCCTTATAAGGTAATCATGCAGATGCTTAATCATCCGTTAACGGATCAGGGTATTGAGAAGTTTCAGAAAGATTATCTTGCAGTATTCGGAAAATAAAAAACACCTTGAATTTAAGGTTGCTTTTTGATTAAATAGTAGTAGTTGAATTAAGTATACGGCTTTAACTAATAGGAGGTTAGATATGAGTTTTGAGTTACGTAAGTATACAGCGCCTGATTTCAGTCAGGACAAGTTTGTTAATGCTCCTAATGTTGTAATGGAACCATGCCCGTTTGATGGTGTTGCTCCTATGACATATCATGCATTAAGTATTTTCCCTGAATATTTTAAAGTTGACGGTAAGTGGCTTCTTGCAGAAGAAAGCCGCATGGACTGCGTTCCTATGTATAAGGACGGCAAGGTTTACGTTGTTGAGCCGCGTTGGCTTAAAAAGGGAGATCTTGTAATCTGCGGCAGAACCGAAAACTGCGAAGACGGCATTTATATGTATCCTAATGGCTTTGATGAGAGTACTGAGGCCGGAGATACATTTGCGTTTAGAACGAATCGTTCAAGAGAGACCGCGTTCTCGAAGGATTACGATGAAATCTATGATCTTCTTAGATACGAGAAGGATCATGGTTATGTAGTATGGGTAATGGGACCTGCTTTCGCATTTGATTATGATGCGCGTGAAGCATTCTCAAGACTTGTTGATGGTGGATATGTTGATTGTGTACTTGCCGGTAATGCACTTGCGACACATGATCTCGAGGGAGCATATCTTAAGACAGCTCTCGGTCAGGATATATACACAACCAAGAATCAGCCGAACGGTCACTATAACCATCTTGATACAATTAACAGAGTAAGATATCATGGTTCAATTGCCAACTTCATTAAGGAAGAGAAGATTGATAATGGTATTATCTATAGCTTGGAGAAGAATAACGTTCCTTACGTACTCTGCGGTTCTATCCGTGATGATGGTCCGCTTCCTCCTGTATATGGTGATGTATATCAGGGTGCAGCCGAGATGAGAAAGCATGTAAGCAAGGCTACAACAGTTATCTGTATGGCAACAATGCTTCATTCTATCGCAACAGGTAATATGACTCCTTCATTTAGAGTTTTACCTGACGGTACTGTAAGACAGGTATACTTCTATTGCGTAGATATCGCAGAGTTTACTGTTAATAAGCTTGCAGACAGAGGTTCTCTTGCTGCCAAGGGTATTGTTACCAACGTTCAGGACTTTGTTGTTAACGTAGCAGATGGTCTCGGACTTAGAAGATAATCATAAGATTGTATAATGACAAAAGAGGTTTCGAATTTCGAAGCCTCTTTTTAAATTTCTTGCTTTTTAATCAGAAAGATGATATTATCTGTCTTGCGCATTTTACAGGAAGTGCGTGTGACGGGAGGATAATAAATGGATAAAGCTTTGGCAGAGAATAAAATGGGCGTTATGCCTGAGGGCAGACTCCTTCTTAATATGTCATTACCTATGATGGTAGCTATGCTTGTACAGGCTATGTATAACATCGTAGACAGTATATTTGTTGCAAGGTTATCGGAAGATGCTTTGACTGCGGTATCCCTTGCATTTTCATTGCAGACTTTATGCGTGGCAATAGGAGCAGGTACGGGTGTTGGTGTTAATGCCCTTGTATCGCGAGCTTTGGGCGAAAAGGATCAGAAAAGGGTTAATGTAACCGCTGCAAATGGTGTGTTTGTATTCTTGTTAAGCTATATATTTGTGGCAATCCTGGGGTTAACCGTTGTACGACCGTTTTATGTTTTTCAGATTAATCCGGGACAGGAAGAGATAATGGAACTTGGAGTTCAGTATCTTACGATAGTTCTGGTAGGCTCTTTCGGCATCTTCGGACAGTTTATATTCGAGCGCTTGCTACAGGCGACGGGCAGAACTTTTCTTACGATGATATCTCAGACAACCGGTGCGATAATCAATATTATATTTGACCCTATTCTTATATTCGGTTACTTCGGATTTCCGAGACTCGGAATTAAGGGTGCCGCAATTGCGACAATCATGGGTCAGATAGTTGCTGCCATTATTGCTTATATATGGAATGTAACAAAGAACCCTGATATTCATCTCGAATTTAAGGGATTCCGTCCGGACAGAAGAATAATCAAAGAGATATATGAGATTGGATTTCCATCAATTATTATGCAGTCTATAGGTTCGGTAATGACTGCGGGAATGAATCGTATCCTTATGGAGATTAATTCGACGGGTACTGCAGTATTCGGCGTGTACTTTAAGCTCCAGAGCTTTTTCTTCATGCCGGTATTCGGTTTAAATAATGGTATAATTCCGATTATTTCATATAATTACGGAGCACAGAAGCGAAAGCGTATGATTAATACTTTGAAGTACGGATATCTTATAGCTTTTATCCTTACCGCGATAGGCTTTATCGGATTTATGACGATTCCGGATAAGCTTCTTTTGCTTTTTGATGCATCTCCGCAGATGCTGGCAATCGGAGTGCCTGCACTTCGTATAATTGCATTTCACTATCTTATTGCCTGGTACTGTATTATTACGGGTTCATTGTTCCAGGCACTTGGAAAGGCAATGTATAGCCTGTATGTGTCGGT
>JAILJL010000116.1 GCA_024694785.1 Lachnospiraceae bacterium | reverse complement strand
GTACATAACCAATAAGCGCGGCAATCACGGACACGGATTGAAGCGTATCAATAAAATAGTTGAGAAGTATGACGGTTACATTAACCGTAAGAATGAGGCAGGAGTATTTGTAATTACTTAATAACGAATACTTCTTCATTATTTTCCAAAGCTCCCTTCCTTTGATGAGCCTATACTACCATACCTAATTTCCGAATACTAAAAACGTGCACGAATGGATTATTTTCGTGCACGAATGGATTTCATAATTATAAAGGCAGCATTATCTCTGTTACAAATACTCCTGCCTCATTCTTACGGTTAATGTAACCGTCATACTTCTCAACTATTTTATTGATACGCTTCAATCCGTGTCCGTGATTGCCGCGCTTATTGGTTATGTACTCTTCATCTAGCTTTCTTATTGTTTCTGCTGTCGCATTACCTACGGATATATATAGCTGCCCCTTGAATTGTCCTATATAAAGTCTCATAAATTTCTCACCGTCAGGAACTTTTTCACAGGCTTCAACCGCATTATCTATAAGGTTACCCAATACTACACATAAATCTATATCGGTAACCGTTGTCTTAACCGGAACCGTCGCCTTATAATCAACGTTAATACCATTATTGATTGCAAGGGATATCTTGGAATTAAGGATTGCGTCAACGCCAATATTTCCCGTATCAAAAAGAAGACTTATATCATCAAGATCCGTTTCGAGGTCATCGAGGTACTTACGAGCATCGGCGATACTGTTCATTTCAAGGTATGCTTTCAGCGACTGGATATGATTATGATAATCATGTCTCCAGCCACGCATCGTAAGATATACATTATTAACTTCTTCTATCTGGTTCTTAAGCAGCTTATCCTGATATCTTGCAGTACTTTTCTCGTAAAACCTCAATATTGCTTTACGACTTAACAGAATCACTGCCACAACAAGCAAGACTGCAAGTACTATAACTACCCCTATATAAACCTTCTCCATCTACTATTCCCTTACTTATCGCCAAGATTATATTTGATAAAAGCTTTATTGACCGGTTGATACATTGACTTACTTACCGGAACTGTTTCCTTCGTTATAAGCGTAACCTCCGTACGACCGATTTTCAATATCTTATCTATGTTGACAGCATAACTTCTATGTGTCTTAATAAAAAACACGGAATTCTCATTCAACAATTCCATAATATCCTCGAAGCTCGTCTTATGCGTAATTATATCGGACATGGTATGAATATCGACATAATGTCCCTTAACTTCAATATATGCTATATCGTTACGCATAATTCTTATTGTCTCATTATCTACCTTAAGGACGATGCTTCCCTCGTCACGAACTGCATTATTCTTCGCGTATTCAAGAACATCCGCTAACTTCTCATCGCTTATCGGCTTAATAATATATCTATAAGCGTTGACTTCGTAACCTTCAAATACGAATCCCCGCTCCGATGTTACAAATACAAGAAGTACATCCTTATCCTTCTCACGAATCTGCCTTGCAAGTTCCATCCCGTTAATATCATCCATACGGATATCAAGAAATATAAGGTCATACGCACACTTATCTGCATTAAAAAGATACTCGTTCGCGCTTTTATATATATCCATATTAACTTGTATGTTATTTGATTCGCCCCAGGCTAAAATTCGCTTCTTAAGAAGTTCTCCCTGAGCTATTTCATCTTCAACGCAACAGATTCTCAACTTGATTAACTCCCTGATACTTCAAAAATGTAGCTACGTCAATCATTATAACCCAGAATTATTCGTTTAACAACGTGATAATTGTTCTATGTACGGACCATTGCGTATTATCATGACATTAATCCGTAGGAAGATTTTGTTTGCTACGTATTCTTGTTCAATAATATATTGTAAGTCCGTAGGGGATTTCTTGCGCACTACGGTTTAATTCTATAAGCCCTACAGTTAGTCCGTAGTAACAATTATAATAATGCGTTCGCTATTACGTACTATCCATTAAAATACTAAGGCCGTACGTATGTCGCCTTTAAAAGACTACGTACAAATGCAGGCGTCTGCCATATTAGTACGCAATTTGCTGTAAAAAGCGTCTGTCATATTAGTACGCAATTGCCGTAAAAAGCGTCTTCCTATCAAACGTATGCAAATCAAACACACGCAAATGAATCGCACTAAAAAAAGAGCCGTATCTCTACGGCTCTTTAAGACTATCTAATTATGTTACTTTTTATGCTTTGTTGCTGCTGCCACGAATCCCGCAAACAACGGATGCGGTGCATTAGGACGCGATTTGAATTCAGGATGTGCCTGGGTTGCAACGAAGAAATCATTCTTCGGATATTCAATCATCTCAACGATTCTGTTGTCAGGCGACAATCCGCAAAGCCTTAAACCATTATCCTTTAAGATATCTCTGTAATCGTTGTTAACCTCGTATCTATGGCGGTGGCGCTCGGTTATATTCTCAGACTTATAAAGAGAATGTGCAAGCGAGCCCTTCTCCAATACGCAAGGATATGATCCAAGACGCAATGTTCCGCCTATATCTTCTCCTGCATTATGATCAGGTAAAAACGCTATAACCGGATGCTTTGTTGCCGCATCAAATTCAATTGAGTTAGCACCTTCAAGTCCTGCCACATCTCTTGCAAACTCAATTATAGCAAGCTGCATTCCAAGACAAAGTCCAAGATACGGAATATTATTCTCTCTTGCATACTTAATTGAGGTTATCATTCCGTCAATACCACGGTCACCGAATCCACCCGGAACTATGATTCCGCTTACACCGGATAACTGCTTCTTAACATTCTCAGGAGTCAAAGTTTCGGAATCAACCCACTTAATATTGACTTCACGCTTAGATGCTATACCGCCGTGCTTTAATGCTTCAACCACGCTTATATATGCATCATGAAGCTGTGTATACTTACCTACAAGTGCTATATCCACCGTCTTCTCAAGTGAATATAACGTCTTGACCATTTCCTTCCAGTCCTTAAGATCAGGCTTTCCGCACTTTAATCCGAGACGCTCAATCGTAACTTCGGCAAGATGCTCCTTCTCCATTGCAAGCGGAGCTTCATAAAGATACTTTAAGTCAAGGTTATTAAGTACATAATTACTCGGAACGTTGCAGAAAAGTGATATCTTCTCTTTCGTATCCTGATCGAGTTCAACTTCGCTTCGACATACTATCACATCAGGACTAAGTCCCATTCCCTGTAAAGTCTTAACTGCTGCCTGCGTAGGCTTGGTCTTAATCTCCTGCGAGCAACGAAGATACGGAATAAGCGATACCAATATAATCATAGCATTCTCATGTCCGACTTCATGCTGGAACTGTCTTATTGCCTCAAGGAATGGCTGAGATTCAATATCTCCGACAGTTCCGCCAACCTCGATTATAGCTATATGTGTTGCCTCGTCTTCGTAGTTTCTGTAGAATCTTCCTTTGATCTCGTCGGTTATGTGCGGAATAACCTGTACGGTGTGTCCGCCATAATCACCACGACGCTCCTTATGGAGCACCGACCAGTATACCTTACCGGTCGTAACATTGGAATTCTTGTCGAGATTCTCATCTATGAATCTCTCATAATGACCGAGATCAAGATCTGTCTCGGTTCCGTCTTCGGTAACAAACACTTCACCATGCTGTACCGGATTCATTGTACCCGGGTCAATGTTAATGTAAGGATCGAACTTCTGCATTGTGACCTTACATCCGCGCGCTTTTAACAGTCTGCCGAGCGAGGCTGCAGTTATTCCCTTTCCGAGACCGGATACCACTCCGCCTATAACGAATACATACTTTACTGACATTTTGTTCCCTCCTTAAGCTTCAATACCTTGTTTCTTGTCAATAATAATTCGTTGTGTCTCCAAAATATGCCTGTTTAATCTATCTCTTCTTAACCGGCTCGCACGTCATATCAACGCCGAGTCGTTTGAAGGTCTTAATATCTGCGTCAGAAAGCATACATGATATATGTCCCTGACATCCCTTAAGATTGGATAACTGCGACATTGCAAGTCTCGCATTAGGATCCGTAAGACTTGATATCGAAAGCGCTATCAAAACCTCATCCGTATGAAGTCTCGGGTTCTTACCCTTTAAATACTTAACCTTAAGTTCCTGTATCGGCTCAATAGCCTCACGGCTTATAAGATGCTTCTCATGGTCGATATTGGCAAGATGCTTAATCGCATTTAATAAAAGTGCTGCCGCAGCGCCAAGTAAATCTGTTGTCTTTGAAGTAATGATTGTACCATCATTAAGCTCTATTGCCGCTGCCGGTACATCAAGCTCTTCCGCACGCTTATTTGCCGCAACCGTAACCTTTCTGTCATCAGTAGTAATCTTGGCCTGATTCATGATAAGCTCGATTTTAACGGCCTCATTCTCGCGCGCCTTGTCATTGGCAATACGATTCAATGTTGCATAGTACCTTCTTATAATCTCCTGCTTTGATGCTTCTGCACATGCCTCATCATCGATTATACAGTTACCTGCCATATTTACACCCATGTCTGTCGGCGACTTATACGGGTTCTCACCATAGATTCCCTCAAAAATCGCATTAAGCACAGGGAAAATCTCTATATCTCTGTTATAATTAACAGTCGTCTCGCCATATGCTTCCAAATGGAACGGGTCAATCATGTTAACATCATCAAGATCTGCTGTCGCAGCTTCATAAGCAAGATTAATAGGATGTTTAAGCGGTACATTCCAGATAGGAAATGTCTCAAACTTAGCATATCCTGCTTTTACACCTCTTTTATTCTCATGATATAACTGAGAAAGACAGGTTGCCATCTTACCGGAACCGGGTCCCGGTGCAGTAACTACAACAAGCGGGCGTGTTGTCTCAATATATTCATTCTTGCCATAACCCTCGTCGGACACGATTAGCGGCACATTAGCAGGGTATCCCGGAATCGAATAATGAAGATATACCTTAACACCCTTTTTCTCCATTCTCTCTTTAAAAGCGATTGCCGCGTCCTGTCCGGCAAATCTTGTAAGCACTACGGAACCCACATAAAGCCCACGGCTCTCGAATTCATGCATAAGACGCTGTACATCCTGATCATAAGTGATACCAAGATCACCTCGAACCTTATTTTTCTCGATATGTGCAGCATTTATTACGATCACTATCTCTGCCCTGTCAGCAACCTGCATAAGCATACGAAGCTTGGAATCCGGCTCAAATCCAGGAAGCACGCGCGATGCATGATAATCGTCAAATAACTTTCCTCCGAATTCAAGATAAAGCTTATCTCCGAACTTCACTATTCTCTCCATAATATGCTCGGATTGCATCTTAAGATACTTCTCGTTATCAAACCCTACTCTGTACATATCAAAACTCCTCTTTTAATTTAATTCCTTTACCAGATCCACCAACCAGATCTTCTTTTTTATAAGAATAACGCCTATTACACACTTAATAGCTTCCGTTCCCTGCACCAGCGCAAAGCATATATAAATCGGCCAGTCCGTAAGACCGGTCAGTAAATATGCAAGCGGCACGCTTACAAAAAACAGTGAAAAGCTGTCAAAGAAAAACGTAAGTAATGTCTTTCCACCCGATCTTAATGTAAAGTATGTGGCATTATATAAAGAATACACTACATAAAAGCATGCATTTACACATAAAAGCATCGTTGCAAGATGTCTTACTTCCGGTGAAGTATTGTAAAACTTCGGGAATTGCGGTGCCAAAGCAAACATTAATGCTCCGGTACAAGCTCCGGTTATTACCGATACAAACAAAAGCTTTCTGTCGGTATCATATGCCTCGTCAAGATTTCCCGCACCAAGCTTCTGTCCCACCAGAATCGCAATGGCGCTGCCCATAGAAATAAATACCACATTAAACACATTACCGACCGTACCCGATATGTTAAAAGCGGCAACCGCACTTAAACCTCTTGTGGAATAAGCCTGAGTAAGCATGGCCTGCGAAACAGACCACAATGTCTCATTTAAAAGTAAAGGCATTCCCTTGACAAATATCTGCTTAATAAGTATCGCAGGAATATAAAATGACTTATATACTCCAACCATAAACGGAAATCTGCACGTGTTAAAATGCGTCCATGTAAGAACCAGAATGGCCTCTACAAATCTTGATATACAAGTCGCAACAGCCGCACCCGCAACTCCAAGCTTCGGTGCGCCAAAGTGTCCGAAAATCAAAATATAATTACCGACGAAATTGACCATAACCGCAATGATACTTGCTATCATAGGCAGTATTGTCTGTCCGGTCTCACGAAGCGTACTTGCATAAACCTGCGAAAAGGTAAACGGGATAAGACCGACAAGCATTATAAGTAAATACTGCTGCGAAGAATTAAAAGCAAGATTTAAATCAACTCCTGTTCCGTCATCATGCAGGAAAAGATTAATCAATCCGGATCTAAACAAATAAAATACAGTCATCCAGATTACAGTGATCACCAGACACGAAATCACTTTAAACCTGAACGTATGCTTCATTCCCTCGTTATTACCCTGTCCATAAAACTGCGTGGAAAAAATCGAGGCACCTGATACCATACCGAAAATGCTTATTGCATACACCATCATCAACTGATTTACAATTGATACGCCGGACATCATCTCGGTACCAAGCTGTCCGACCATTAAATTATCAAGAAGATTGACAAAATTAGTGATTCCGTTCTGAATTACCATCGGAATCGCAACTACAAGAAGTGTCTTATAAAACCTTCTGTCACCTATGAATTTCTTTCTAAAACTACCCATAAAAAATAATCCCCTACATTATCACACTATACTTTGATTATATTGCAAACCTTACATTACTTGCAATAGAAAAAGTGACAGAATATTCTTGTTAAAGCCTTTTATTTCATACACTTTTTCG
>JAILJL010000080.1 GCA_024694785.1 Lachnospiraceae bacterium | reverse complement strand
GGTTAATAAGGATCAGATGTAATTCATATTGACTGAACTATTCAATAAGGTACCGCAAGGCGCTTGCGGTACCTTATTTTTTTTGTTAAAATTGTATTCATAGGGTGGTATTATGCCGTCGGATTATTGATTTTGGAGGATTTAATATGGGAGCAGTTCCGGTAAGTACTTTTGTTTATTTGGGGATTTCTTTGACATTGTGTTTGTTTTTGCCGATAGCGTTTTTGATATTCTTGGGAAGAAGAATGCCGGTGAGATCAAAGATAATACTTACAGGGGTCATAACTTTTGTGGTTTTTGTTATTTTATTGGAGCGCTTTGTGCATACGATTGTTCTGACACCGAATAGTTCAATAATGAACAATCCGGTGTATTACGTGATATATGGGTGCGTTATGGCAGGATTATTTGAATGCGCAGCGAAGTTCATAGGCCTTAAGGTGATGGTCAAAGAACCGACGAGCCCCGGATTTGCCTTGCAGTTCGGTCTCGGATATGGTGCAGCGGAGGCACTGCTTGTAGGAGTTATGCCGCTTGCCAGCAATCTTGCATCTGCCTTTCATATTAATAAGGTTGGATTTGAGACATATCTTAACGAAATTGCTGCGCAGCTAGCCGAGCAAGGCGAGGCAGAGGGAGCCATAAAAAAAGCAATGGAGACATACAAAGCGAATTTGTCAATGTTATATGATGGCAATCTGACATGCCTCTTGGGCGGTATAGAGAGGGTGGCGGCGATTGTGTTGCAGATAGCCCTTACGGTATTAATATTCCAGGCTTTAAGACAGGGAAGTAAGACAAGAGATTACGTTTTTGTAGGAATAGCTTTTATTGCACATGCATTTTTTGATTTCCCGGCCGCTATGTACCAGAAGCAGTTATTCAGCAACATAGTGATGATAGAAGTTGTGCTTGTTATAGAAGCAGTTATTGCCGGAATTATAGCCTATATATTCTATAAGAAGAATGTCGAAGAGTTTGGTAAGCCTATTAATGCGCAATCTATATATAATGAATAAGGGGTGGACTTATGGGAGATAAGGAATTAAAAGCGAAAGAGATTCTTAGCAAAGCAGTGGAGGATACAATCGAATTCGCAAGCAATACCAAGGCACCGATTGCAGATATTGTATATCAGAGCCATATAGAATATGGCGAGAAGATAATGGTATATGTGCTTTTCGACAGAATAGAGGATCTTCAGGCTATGGAAGAGAATAATCTTAAAGATAGCTTTATGGAGGTATTTATCAAAGCGCTTACCAAGTATGAGTTTCCGTTTAAGGGAGCGCCGCGCCTTTCGTTTGAGTTCTCAATTAACATATAAGAAGTACGTAAAGTGCATTCTATACGGATGCACTTTATTTTTTACCTGTTGCACTTGTATATCAACCTGTTAGTTAAAACCTATTTATTTTACATAAGATATCTGTTTTAATAATAATCGAGGAGGTGATCCGATGAAGATTCGAATCGAAATAGATGACGGTCTTACGGAAGACGAAGTCATAATTCGATGCAAGAGTGTAACTGAGGAGATAACTGCAATACAGAAATCGATTCAGGATATTAAATCATCCGGACAAAGAATTATATTCTATAAGGACGACAAAGAATATTATCTGTCACTTGATGAGATACTCTTCTTTGAGACTGACAGCAGTAAGGTGAGTGCACACACCGCTGATGATATATTCCAGGTTCACAATAGATTATACGAGTTGGAAGAAATTCTTCCGGGTTATTTTGTAAGAGTATCGAAATCATCGATCATCAACATTCATCACATAAGATCAATGGTAAGGAATCTTGCCGGGGCGAGTGAGGTCGAATTTGCGGGATCATATAAGAAGCTATATGTATCGAGAAGCTATTTTAAGGCCTTGCAGGAGAGAATGGAGAATAGGAGGTATATAAGATGAAAGTGGAAATAAATGATAACGAAGGTGGAAAGAGAGAGTATAGAGCAGTCGGTAAGACTACCGAGCTTATCGGAATAGTACTTATAATATTCGCGGTAGGACTTTTACTTAAGCAGATAGGATTGGATATTCCGGTATTCGGAGATGGATTTTTAAAGGATTTCGGGTTGTGGCACTTGATTCTTACGCTTGGATGTTTGTTCTGTTTTGTTAAGGGAGCTATTGATAAAAGCTTGGGAATAATGGTATTCGCAGTCGGAATTTGTTATTGCATTATCGACAAACCATTGGGATTACCGCGAATTGGCGCTTTTACAATGGCAGTGATTTGCGCGATAATCGTGTTCGGACTTCATTTGATATTCCCGAATTACAGACCATCGTTTAGATTTAAGAGAATTGGCGATTATGATAGCGATGAAGCATGGGAAAAGTGCGGAACGAGAGACTCATCGGATTATATTAAGCATGATTGTGTATTCTCATCGACATCAAGATATATAGATAGTCAGAACTTCTCGGGATATGATGGCGATATGGTCTTCTCGTCGGTTAACATATATCTTGATAAGGCTAAGCTTAAGGATAACGTAGCTGTAATTAAGAGCGATATTGTATTTGCAACGTTGAAGTTATATGTTCCGAGAGGATGGAATGTGGAAGTTAAGGGTGATTCCGTATTTAGTGGCGGAGTTACAACAAAGGGACCTAAGGATCCGTATGTAGAAGGTGCGCCGATGGTAATAGTTCAGGGCGATCGTGTATTCTCGCATCTTGAAGTTGTCTATGTATAGGAGGGATTATCGTGAGTGTAATTATAAGAGAGCGTGGCGGATATGGCCGTAAGTTGATAGCAGGTATTTTGTTAATAGCGGCAGCTGTATGTATGCTGCTTACACAGCTTAAAATTGAAATACCGTTTTTGAAAGATCTTGGTGCCCTTACTAAATTAGGGTCCTGGGAAGTTGTAGGAGTTGTGGTATGCGTGCTTATATTCATAGGTGGCATAGTAGATCTCGAACCATGGCAGATCACGTTTCCGGCTGGTATCGTGTATTGCATAATTGATGAGCCGCTCGGGCTTCCGGTAGTTGAGTTCTGGCCGATGATGCTTATAGCATTTATTCTTACAATAGGTTTGGGCTTCCTTATTCCTGAGGGTAGTTTTGTGACATATAAGTATACCAAGCATGTTGATAAGCGCGAAGCGAAAGAAGCAGCAAGGGAAGCCGTAAAAGCAGGCAAAGTTATGGATACTGATTATAGAGAAGTTAATGCAGGTAATTCAAATGAAAATGATTCTTCCTCCGAAGAATAAAATATTATAGAATGAATTACGGCGGACTTCGTATTTAGAATGCTTGATGCATTCTAAGGACTATGTTATAATACAAAGGCTGGGCTTTTAGCCCGGCCTTTAAGCGTATTATTTGGTAAAAGGAGAAAAGTAGGATGAACTTTATAAAGGGTTTCTTAAAATTCGTCCCGGTATTTATACTGGCAGGACTTATGATTGCAAAGTTCGATGCTTTGGTTGTTGCACCTATTGCATTCTTTACGGCAGTTATAGTCGCAATGATAACAGAAAAGAAAAAATGGCAGGAGTGTCTTGATTCGGCGCTTGATTCTGTTAAGAATATATTGGTTGCGGTATTTATTCTTATGCTCGCATATACAATGGCCAATTGCTTTATGGGATTTGGTGTAGGAGCAGCCGTTGTTACCTTGTTACTTAAGGTGGGAGTTACCGCAAGAACGGTTGCTGTTGTAGGATTGGTATGTACATCAATTCTTTCGGTTGCAACAGGTACATCCTGGGGAACTTTTGCGGCATGTGCACCGATATTCTTATGGTTATCCCATATTGTAGGCGGTAATATCTACCTTACAGCCTGCGCTATTGCGGGTGGTGCCTGCTTTGGTGATAACTTGGGACTTATTTCGGATTGTATGATAGTTTCTTCTGCAATTCAGGGTATTAAGAATATCCCTGATCGTGTACGTCATCAGGGCGTGTGGTCTGTAGCTTGTCTTATCCTGGCTGCAATTGCAGATTATTTTATGGGTGTTGCATTGGGACTTTCCAATGCAAGAGCAGAGGCTTTTAACTTAACGGAAAATCTTACACCTGAAGCTGTTGAGTATCTGACGGCAAATAAGCCTATCGCATTAGAGCTCTTGAATCAGGTTGACAGTGGAGCTATTCCTGTATATATGATTATTCCGCTTATTCTTGTTGTAACTCTTGCTGTATGCAAGTTTAATACATTTATATGTATCGGTTCGGGAATCATTTCTTCGTATATTCTCGGATTGTTTGCAGGAACAGCCGGCAGTCTGTCGGATTTCCTTGATAATTATGTATACGAAGGATTTTCAAGTGCGGGTTCCTGGGTAATCCCGATGATGATGTGGGTTGCGGCTTTCGGAGGAGTAATGCAGCTTATGAATGCATTTGAGCCTCTTGCTAAGCTTGTAGGTAAGATTTCATTTAAGGTTCGTCATTTGATGGGTTGGAATGCCGTTATGTCACTTATCGGTAATGCGGCACTTTCGGATGAGATGGCTCAGATTGTAACAATAGGTCCTGTTATTAAGGATATTACGGAAGAGAATGTCGTGGGTTCCGAAGAAGATATGTATACATTAAGCCTTCGTAATGCGACATTCTCTGATGCGATGGGTGTATTCGGATCACAGCTTATTCCGTGGCATGTATATCTTGGATTCTATGTAGGTGTTGCAGCAGCGGTCTATCCGCTTGTACAGCTCAGACAGATGGATTTCCTTAAGTATAATTTTATTGCTATTATTGCGGTAGGCTCATTACTTATTCTTACATTCACGGGACTCGACAGATTTGTTCCGAGATTCTCTATTCCGAGAGAGCCTAAAGTACAACTTAAGAAAAATATTAAGTAATAAATTAAGCGAGGAGCGGCTTTGTGCCGCTTCTTTTTTTATGTCCGATGTGAAAAAAATGTGAAAAACAAAAGAGATGTTATGTACGGGCAAAAAGACTGTAAAAGCCTCTAAAATCAATAATTTGTTCACATTTAGGTGCTTAAATATTATCTGTGGAATGGACAAAGAATTTTGAAGCAAGTTTGGAGGTAAGTTATGAAGAAGATAGGCTTCAAGTCAAAATTAATGGCATTGGTAATTGTACCGGTGGTAGTTATTTCGCTGATAGTATCGATTGTGGTATTTCTCAGGCTGAAATCAATAATGCTTTCCGATGCGGAGGAGTCTTTAAAGAATTCTGCAAGAGCGATACGAACTATGTTGACGCTTGCAACGGATGGTGATTTTACGACGGAGAATGGTGTCCTCTACAAAGGTGGAGAGGATATGACTTACGTTAATGAGCTTTTCGATCAATACTTTGAAGAAACAGAAGTTTATGCGACGCTTATATTGGGCGATACCAGAATGGTTA
>JAILJL010000188.1 GCA_024694785.1 Lachnospiraceae bacterium | reverse complement strand
AAGATATACTTGGTAACATCTGGCTTATCCAAAGTTACAAGAATCATACCCTGCGCAACGCCGGTTGAATTAAGTATAGGCAAACAATATGCATAACAATTAACATCATTGAAATCGAATGAAGTATATGTTGCATCTTTTCCTGTCTCCATAACGTCTTTGGTTAACTTCTCATCAGGTTCAAGCCCAACGAAATCTGTGTATACCTTAACGCCCTGAGACATTAATATCTTCTCTTCCTCGGTAAACTCATGATCTATTGCAAGAGAAGTTGCTGTCAACTTTCCCTTATAATACAACGTTACATCCATATTGGACTTCTTCTTAACGTTAATAAATACAAGATTATTATCGGTCATGACCGTATCACCCTTCATTACTATTCCATCAGGGCTTAGAGTCCATCCACCGGTATATACCGTATTAATACTTGCAAGCGTTGTCTCACCAACGGCTTTTAAACTTTCAAAAGTTCTTTCCTGCAAACCGTTCCTAAGCGTATATGTCGAATAGATTGTTATAACCAATCCGAGCACCGCCATAGGCAATAACGAAATGAAGAGAAATTCCCAGAATACTTTTGCCTTTGAAGACTTTACTACATTGGCACTTGCACTCTGATCTGCTTTCTTACGTAAGAAACTCTTATTGCCGTTCTTAAGATTCGTCCTAATTCTTGACATAGCGTATCTCCTATTCACCAAAGTCTGCTACTATCGCAGTTTATATAGTAGTATTATAGCATATTATTCATAAGAAAACTATATTTCGTGCAAATAATCCGAATATTTTTTCGAAAATTCTAAAATTTTTATAAAACAGGCATCAATTATTTTTAAGCTTTCTCTTCAGAAGATTAAGCCGCAAAGCATTCATTACAACGAAAAAGCTTGATACACTCATTGCTCCCGCGCCTATCATCGGATTAATCTTAAGACCGAGAGAATAATAAAATGCTCCCGAGGCTACAGGAATCAGAATTATATTATATATAAAGGCCCAGAAAAAATTCTCTTTGACATTAAGATATACCTTACGGCTTAATTCTATTGCTCTTGCAACATCATTTAATGAGTTCTTCATAAGCACCACATCCGCAGAATCAATGGCTACATCCGTACCGGCACCTATAGCTACACCAATATCCGCAGAAGTTAGAGCAACCGCATCATTTATTCCGTCTCCGACCATCATAACCGCTCCGTCTTTCTTAAAGTCTGCAACAATGGATTCTTTCATATCCGGAAGTACGCCCGCCCTGTAATCGTCTACCTTGACTTCTTCCGCAATAGACTTGGCTACGGCTTCATTATCACCCGTTATCATCGATACCTTTAATCCAAGTTCCTTAAGCCTATTTATTGCAATCTTCGAATCTTCTCTAATTACATCAGATACGGATATCATTCCCAGGAATTCATCGCCATAAGCAAAGTAAAGCATTGTTGAGGAAAGTTCCCTTTCCTTTTCTTCAATTTCTCCAAGGCTTTCCGGAATCATACATTCCTTCTCAATTAGCTCTCTCTTGCCTGCGATTATCTTCTTATCTTCGAATCTTCCCGTAACGCCGAATCCCGGCAAAGCCGCAAAATCATCTATCTTTACCGCCGTAATTCCCATAGAAGTTCCTTTTTTAACAATTGCCGCGGCAAAAGGATGCTCGCTTAATACTTCCAGTGAAAAGGCATACTTCATAAGTGTCCTCTCATCAACCGTATCTGCAGGATATATCCCTTTAACTTCAGGATTTCCTTCCGTTATAGTACCTGTCTTATCAAGACAAACCGTTTTGCACTTTCCCGTTTCCGTTAAAGCTTCACCCGATTTAAAAAGAATGTTAAGCTTGGCTCCGACTCCATTACCTACCATAATCGCAACAGGTGTTGCAAGTCCCAATGCACAAGGACAACTTATAACAAGAACCGACACCGCTCTTTCAAGCGCAAAAACCCCGCCTTCACCCGAGAAGAACCATATTATAAAAGTTATAACCGCGATTGCTATTACAGTCGGAACGAATACAAGTGAAATCCTATCCGCAAGCTTTGCAATAGGCGCTTTTTTCGCGGATGCGTCATTCACAAGCTTAATTATCCTGGAGAGTACCGTCTCTTCACCTACTACTTTAACCTCTCCTTTTATGTGACCATTTCTGTTAATTGTCGCAGCATATACCATATCACCTGCACTTTTATCAACAGGCACGGATTCTCCTGTAAGAGCTGACTCGTCTACAGAAGAATATCCCTCAATAATTATGCCATCAGCTGGGATTGATTCTCCCGGATTACAATGGAAAATATCGCCAACTCTGACCTCATCAAGCATAACTTCTATTACCGCACCATCACGCTCAATCTTTGCAGTTTTAGGAGCAAGATTCATCAAAGAGTTCAATGCATCAGTTGTCTTGCCTTTAGAATATGCCTCCAAAGTCTTACCGATTGTGATCAAAGTTAATATCATCGCCGCAGACTCATAATACAAATCATGAGCATACGCATGCATCACCTCATGATTGCCGGCATTCATTGCGAAATAAATTCGTATTGTCGCATATACGCTCCAGATAAATGATGCTCCGGATCCAAGTGCGACAAGCGTATCCATGTTGGGAGAAAGC
>JAILJL010000163.1 GCA_024694785.1 Lachnospiraceae bacterium | reverse complement strand
GTTAAGGTTGGTATCGGACCGGGTTCTATCTGTACAACAAGAGTCGTTGCAGGTATCGGTGTTCCGCAGATTTCCGCAGTTATGGATTGCTACGAAGAAGCGAAAAAGCACGGTATCCCGATTATCGCCGACGGTGGAATCAAGTTCTCCGGTGATATGACAAAAGCTCTTGCAGCCGGTGGTTCCGTATGTATGATGGGTTCAATGTTTGCAGGATGCGACGAGGCCCCGGGTGACTACGAAATCTACCAGGGTAGAAAATACAAGGTATACCGCGGCATGGGTTCAATCGCTGCTATGGAGAACGGTTCCAAGGATCGTTACTTCCAGACCGATGCTAAAAAGCTCGTTCCGGAAGGTGTTGAAGGCCGTGTAGCTTACAAGGGTTCCGTAGAAGACACCATCTTCCAGCTTGTCGGTGGTATCCGTTCAGGTATGGGATATTGCGGAGCAAAGGATATCGATACGTTGCAGACAACTGCCAAGTTCGTAAAGATCTCCGCCGCATCACTTAAGGAAAGCCATCCTCATGATATTCACATCACTAAGGAAGCTCCGAACTATACTACAGAGAATTAATTTCAATATAAAAATGCCACCGTACGGTGGCATTTTTAATTATATGAATCTTTATAACATCTTCTTTCTTAACTCTTCGCCGGAAAGTGGGCTTAAGTATGCAGGGGCGATATCGAATACCGTCTTGCATCCTGTCTGTCCTTCCTTTGCAAGTCTGTCTAATGCTCTTGCATAAGCAAGAATTACAGATGCTGTAAATTCAGGGTTAGAATCAAGCTTTAAATTATATTCCATAACATTAAGATGTTCTTTGTCATATCCTGTCTTACCCGTACGGAATACGAATCCGCCGTGAGGCATCTTGGAATGATTCTTCTTAAACTCTTCCTCGGATACGAACTTAACTATTGTATCATAATCGGCAAAGTAATCAGGCATAGTCTTAATCTCATGCTCGATTGCTGCTTCATTTGCGCCTTCTTCGATTACTACATAGCACTCTCTTACGTGCTTTTCACGTGCTGTAAGTTCAGGTGTCTCACCTGCGCGAACTGCCTTAATAGCCTTATCTACAGGAATTGTATATTCCTTAGCGTCCTTGACGCCCGGGATTCTTCTTATGGCATCGGAATGTCCCTGACTTACACCCGGACCCCAGAAAGTATAATCAGAACCTTCAGGAAGTGCACACGAACCTAAGATTCTTGCTACCGAGAAAATTCCCGGATCCCAACCACAGGATATAAGTGCAACATGACCTGTCTGCTTAGCTGCATAATCAACCTTCTCAAAATGATCCGGAATCTTCGGATGTGTATCAAAACTGTCTATAACATTACAGAACTTTGCATACATAGGTGTCTGCTTAGGAAGATCCGTTGCAGAACCTCCACAGAGAATAAGAACATCAATATCATCTGCCCTTTTCTCAATCTCATCAACCGAATATACAGGAACACCCGGTGTCTTAATCTCAACCTTCTTAGGATCTCTTCTTGTAAACACCGCTGCGAGAGTCATATCTGCATTCTGTCTTACCGCGCTTTCAATTCCGCGTCCCACGTTACCGTAGCCTACGATTCCTATTTTCATATTAATCACCTCTCTAAATATTCTTTCATCCAATTATTTATTTCCGTCAAACGGCGAATCCTGTGCTTAGGCTTGCCGGATCTTGACAATTCATGGTTCTCGCCATGGAATATACACATACGCACAATCTGTCCCTTATTGGCAAGCGCAGTATAGAACTGCATTCCCTGACTTAACGGACATCTGTAGTCTTCATCCGAATGGATGAATAAAAGCGGAGTCTTAACATTATCTGCGTATTTAAGCGGAGACTGCTCCCACATCTTCTTAACCTTATCTTCAATGTTGCCCGCTGTCTGGTCCGTTGCAAAGAATGGTCCTATATCTGATACGCCGTGGAATGATATCCAGTTCGATATTGAACGCTGTGTTGCTGCACACGCAAATCTATCGGTGTGTCCGACAATCCAGTTGGTCATGAATCCACCATAGCTTCCGCCCGTTACACCCACTCTCTTAGGATCAATCTGCGGATACTTCTTTAATACCGCATCGGTAAAGTCCATTATATTCTTAAAATCATGATCTCCGTAATGACCTCTTATATCGGCAAACTTGCAGCCTCTTCCGTCAGATCCTACAGGGTTACAGAAAAATACAAAATATCCTTCCGAAGCAAATACCTGCATCTCATGATGGAATATCTCACCATACACTGTCTTAGGTCCGCCATGAACTTCCAATATAGCAGGATACTTCTTCTTTGGATTATAATCAATAGGCTTAAGCACCCAACCGTCTATATCATATCCCTCAGATTGAATTGTTATTTTCTCCGGTACCGCTACATATCTGCCCTTAAGCATACTATCATTAAAATGCGTAAGCTTCGTAATTTTACCGTTCTTTAAGCGATACAATTCTTCAAGAGCCTGTCCCATAAAAGCTACAAGCAGGAATTCCTTTGCGTCCTTTGTTACATCGAAGCAGGTAATTGCGCCGCCAAAATCCGTTACAGCCTTCTCCTTTGCGCTTTTATCCAAGGAGAAAATCTCTGAAGCATTACGTCTTGTAGAAATGTAATGAAGCTTCTCGCCTTCTATCATGTTCCTTCCGCCACCAAGAGCACAGTCGGTTCCGACCGAATCCCAGTAGCTTCTGTCAGGCTCAAAGAACTTCGTAAGCTTACCATTAGACTCATCTATCGTGTAAAGTGCTTCATCCTGATTTAATCCGTGCTTCTTCTCATCATTTCCAAGAACAATGAGCTTATTATCTATTACCGTCAGACCGCCGAATTTTAATTCTTCGCCGAAATTAAGGCAAACTGTCTTGCCGGTCTTAAGGTCATATTTATATATCTGCGGATTCCTCGGGCGAACAACAGTAAATGAACCGCCCATATAATAGATGTAGTCATTAAGTATAATAGAATCACTTACATCAAACTTATCATCTGTTATACGCTCCGTTTTCTTTGTCTTCATATCATAGATATAAAGTCCGGAACGCTTCTTATTAACATATCCCGCACCGTTAAAATAGAACGGACTCTCGGTTACAACCTGATAATCCTTTTCTTCTTTAACTTTCTCTGCAACTTCTTTGCGCTCTTTTGCGGACATCTTGTAGTAATCCGGATAATCAATGTCAAAATGACCATTAATTAAGAATCTCGTCTTGTCGATTCTTTCACTTATCGATCCGGAGAACGGAAGGGTAAATGCTTTTACAGCCTCGCCGCCATGAATATTAATACGATAATAGTTTGTCTCTTCGCTGCCTGCCTTGGCGCTTTCCTTCTCCTCGTCGCTTCTTGATGCAACGAAAAGAATATTCTCATCATCTTCAAAGAAGAAACTTCCTTCCTTGCCAAGACCCGTAAGCTGTCTTACTTTGCCGCCTTCAACCACATAAATGAAGCTCGGGTAGGAATTCTTCTTCTCATCGGCATATTTAAGAACAAATGCCGCGCACTTCTCGTTTGGTGAATACCTCACCCCCGATAAAAATCGGTACTTCAGAATGTCATTCAGTTCAATCTTTTTCACTTTCTATGCCTCCTTACCTTAATTATCCGATTATATATTCAGACAGTACGTAATTGCTTATATCTCTGCCATGCTCGGTAAGCCTTATGGCATCACCATCGACCTCGATAAGTCCATCACGTTCAAGACTGTCCGTTGTCTCGCCATATACATCGCGGAACGGGATGTTGAATAAGCGCTCGAATTCACTCATTGTAACACCCTTATCCATACGAAGTCCAAGGAACATATACTCTTCCACTTCGTCCTTCCTTGTCAGCATCTGCTCACTGATATCCGGACCGGACTCTATATAATGCATTATGTCTTTGCCGTTCTGATATCGTATTCCTTCAAGCATACCCGCTGCACCGATACCGAAACCAAGATAGTTCTTCCTGGTCCAATATCCCTTATTATGCTCGCATTCAAAGCCCGGAAGCGCATAATTGGATATTTCATACCGATGGTATCCATAGGACTCCAATACCTCCTTGGTAATCCTGTCCATCTCACGCTCCTCTTCTTCCGTCGGCAATGCTATCGGTCTCTCTCCGCGTTGACGCCTTGCCTCATCGTCGCTATATAATGCATAAAAGCGTGTACCTTCCTCTATTATAAGGCTATAAGCCGATATATGCTCAGGCTTAAGTTCCGCAACTTTAACCACATTCTCACGCCACGTAAGAGGCTTCTGTGTCGGAAGCGCACCGATTAAGTCCACATTAATATTGGTAAATCCCGCGTCCCTTGCTGCATCATATGTAGCGAGAAACTCTTCGTAACTATGAATCCTTACGAGAAGCTTAAGCTCTTCATTATTGGTAGACTGTAATCCTATACTGAGACGATTGATTCCAAGTTCATGCATCTCCCGAAGCTTCTTATAATCTACGGTACCCGGATTAACTTCAATCGTAACTTCCGCACGTGGCAGGATTCTATATCGTCTCCGGACGGCATGCATAATCCTTTCAATTTCATCAATCTGCAGAATAGAAGGTGTACCGCCTCCGATAAATACACTTGTAACGTCTTCAACCTTAGGCTTATAGACACGATGTTCTATCTCATATATAAGCGCACTTACATATCTATGCTTTAATTCCTCATTCCCCGCAAAGGAAAGGAAATCGCAATAAGCGCACTTTTTAACGCAAAAAGGGATATGTATGTAAATCTCGGTCGAAACTTTGCCTTCATTCATACAGTATCCCTCCTTAAGTTAGTCGCTATAATACGTATCCGATATTGCTTATTATACTATTATATCTTACTCTTCATCAAGTTTAAGCACACTCATGAATGCTTCCTGCGGAATCTCTACATTTCCAACCTGTCGCATTCTCTTCTTGCCTTCCTTTTGTTTATCAAGAAGCTTTCTCTTTCTGGTAATATCACCCCCATAGCACTTTGCAAGGACATCCTTACGCATAGCTTTGACAGTTTCTCTTGCTATTACCTTACTTCCGATTGCCGCCTGTATCGGTATCTCGAATAGATGTCTCGGAATCTCTTCTTTAAGCTTCTCGCACATCTTACGGCCTCTCTCGTAAGCCGTTCCCGCAAATACAATAAACGAAAGCGCGTCAACCTCTTCCTTATTGACAAGTATATCCAGTTTCACAAGATCCGACTTCTCATATCCTTTGATTTCATAATCAAAAGATGCATAACCACGTGATCTTGATTTAAGCGCATCGAAGAAATCATATATTATTTCATTAAGCGGAAGCTCATACTTAATCAAAGCTCTTGTCTGCTCAATGTATTCCATAGAAATATACTTACCGCGGCGCTCCTGACAAAGGTCCATTATTGCTCCGACATATTCGGAGCTGACCATAACCTCCGCATTAACTATCGGTTCTTCCATATACTCTATCTCTGACGGATCCGGTAGATTGGACGGATTGGTAAGTTCTATCACTTCTCCGCCGAATTTGTGTACCTTATATACTACGCCCGGAGCAGTAGTTACAAGATCGAGATTATATTCTCTCTCAAGTCGCTCCTGAATAATCTCCAGATGCAATAATCCCAGGAATCCGCAGCGGAATCCGAATCCTAACGCAATTGAAGTCTCCGACTCAAAGAAAAGCGAAGCATCGTTAAGCTGTAATTTCTCCAATGCATCTCGTAAGTCCCCGTACTTGGCTGCATCCGCAGGATACATACCGCAATAAACCATCGGCTGAACTTTCTTATATCCCGGAAGTGCTTCCTTGCATGGATTCTTTGCATCGGTAATAGTATCGCCGACTCTTGTATCCTTGACATTCTTAATGGATGCGGTTACATATCCTACCATACCTGCAGGAAGTTCGTCACAAGGAATGAATTGTCCCGCGCCGAAGTAACCCACTTCTACTACATCAGCCTCTGCTCCCGTTGCCATCATATGCATGCGCATACCCGGCTTAATCGTACCTTCCATGATACGACAAAATACGATAACACCCTTATAGGAATCATATAAAGAATCGAATATCAGAGCTTTTAACGGGGCATCCTTATCTCCCTTCGGTGCAGGAATCTTCGTTACTATCTGCTCCAATACCTCTTCTACATTAAGTCCTGTCTTAGCAGAGATACGCGGTGCATCACTTGCCTCTATACCGATTATATCCTCTATCTCTTCCACTACCTTATCGGGATCTGCGGAAGGAAGATCGATTTTGTTAATTACAGGAACGACGTCAAGGTCATGATCAAGTGCGAGATAGACGTTGGCAAGCGTCTGTGCCTCAACTCCCTGGGCTGCATCAACTACAAGGATTGCGCCGTCACAGGCTGCAAGCGATCTCGATACTTCATAGTTAAAGTCTACATGACCCGGCGTATCTATAAGATTAAATATGTATTCATTACCATCATTGGCATTATATATAATACGGACTGCCTGAGACTTAATTGTTATACCACGTTCACGCTCAAGGTCCATATTATCAAGGACCTGCGCCTGCATCTCACGGCTTGTTAAAAGTCCTGTCTTCTCTATAATTCTGTCGGCCAGGGTGGATTTACCATGATCGATATGTGCGATTATGCAGAAATTCCTGATCTTACTCTGGTCAATTGCCATAATTATTCCTCATCTTCCATAACAATATGCTAGTATTATATCATATCGGAAAGCATTTTCAAAACGAAACCTTAGCCTTATACCAAATAAAAAAAGACCACCATGACGGTAGTGGTCTTTTAAAGGTTCTTCTTATTTGCTATTAGTTCATCTTGTTAACAGCAAGTGTTAAACGTGATACTTTTCTAGCTGAAGTATTTTTATGATAAATACCCTTCTTTGTAGCCTTGTCAATCTCAGAGATTGCTGCAAGTAAAGCATCGTTAGCTGCCTTCTTGTCACCTGACTCGATAGCTGCTTCTACCTTCTTAACAAAAGTCTTAACCTTAGACTTAGCTGCCTTATTTCTTGCATTTCTCTCGTTAGCTACGAGGATTCTCTTCTTTGCAGATTTGATATTTGCCAACTTATTACACCTCCATCTCAATCGATAATAAAAGTGTTACATCAAAGCCGGACACGGACGATTCAATGTAAACATACTC
>JAILJL010000153.1 GCA_024694785.1 Lachnospiraceae bacterium | reverse complement strand
ACAAGAAAGAGGAATCTTAAGCTATGTGTTCGTCACGGCGAGGGCGTGACACCGCTTATCGACGTGTTCAAAAAGAGCCTTCTGGATTATGTGAAAAGCTCTTGATTTTATGGTATATTAAATATATAATGACTAAGGTGTGTAAGACACCGCAAGTTAATAACAAGCTAGGGGCGCTTATCGCTGAGATGGTTATGATGTCGGGAGTCGGCACCGGACCAACCCTTATTACCTGAACCGGATAATACCGGCGTAGGAAAGCACGATAGAATATAATCCCCCGGCGAAGATAGGAGGATTTTTTTATGTCATTTTTTATCGGGACTTCTGCAGAGGGAGATAAGTTTCTTACAACTGCGGGCTATACAGCTCTTATTTTGCTGGTAATTGCTTTGATTCTTGTTGGTAACGCAATCTTCGGTAAAAAGAAGAAGTTCAGTGCATTACAGCTTGCATACTCCGCAATGGGAATAGCGCTTGCAACAGTATTGTCATTAATTTCTATTTTCCATCTACCGCAGGGAGGTTCCGTTACTCCATGCAGTATGTTATTCGTAGTTTTAATCGGCTACTGGTTTGGCCCTGGCGTTGGATTTACAACAGCTATTGCGTACGGTGCTTTACAGCTTATGATTGATCCGTATATCTTAAGCATCCCGCAGTTACTTCTTGATTACATTTTTGCCTTCGGTGCACTTGGCCTTTCGGGATTCTTCTATAAGAAACAGGGCAAATACTCACTTATTATTGCTTACATTGTGGCAATAACCGGCAGATTCTTATTCAGCTTCCTGTCAGGTGTAATCTTCTTCGGAGATTTCGCATCTGCAAGCAGCTTCATGGGCAGCGTATGGTATTCAATCTCATATAACGGCTCTTATATCTATTTGGAAGGTATAATTACCGTGGTATTGCTTTTGATTCCGGCTGTACGTGCGGGATTAAACGCTGTAAGAAATATGGCAATCAAAGACTGATTATAGAAGAGTTGATATGATTTATAGGGCGGATTGGAATTTGTGATTCCGGTCCGCTTTTTTTGTAGGTATATGAAGATTGTGGGAACAAATGTTCCGAGAAGTGTGGACAGAGTTTTTTAAAGATGTTATACTACATAAGTGGTGTGTTGATTGTATAAGGAGCAGGAGATGGATTTTAAGCTGCATTCGGAGTATAAGCCGACGGGTGATCAGCCTCAGGCTATAGATAAGTTGGTCCGTGGTTTCAAGGAAGGCAATCAGTTTGAGACATTGCTCGGAGTTACCGGCTCGGGTAAGACTTTTACCATGGCCAATGTTATAGAGAAGTTAAATAAGCCGACGCTTATTATCAGTCATAATAAGACGTTAGCAGGCCAGCTGTATTCTGAAATGAAGGAGTTTTTCCCCGAGAATGCAGTCGAATACTTCGTATCCTACTACGATTATTATCAGCCGGAGGCTTATGTGCCTTCGACGGATACGTATATAGAGAAGGATTCTTCGATTAACGAAGAGATTGATAAATTAAGACTTTCCGCAACATCGTCCCTGTCAGAGAGGCGGGATGTAATTGTTGTTGCGTCTGTATCCTGTATATACGGATTGGGAAGCCCTAAGGATTATCTTAATATGATGGTGTCTTTGCGTCCGGGTATGACCAAGGACAGAGACGAAGTTATACATGAGCTTATAGATATTCAGTATGACAGGAATGAGATGGATTTTAAGCGAGGTACATTCCGGGTTCGCGGAGATGTACTGGATATATTCCCGGCAGATTACAGCGACAGCGCCATCCGTGTAGAGTTTTTCGGCGACGAGATTGACAGAATTACGGAAATAGATGTGCTGACCGGAGAGATTAAGGCGGATCTTAATCATGTCGGTATCTTTCCTGCATCTCATTATGTAGTACCGCCGGATAAGATTAATAAGGCTACGGAGGAGATACTTGAGGAACTTGACGAGCGCGTCAAGTATTTTAAGCACGAGGGTAAGCTTCTTGAGGCACAGCGAATAGCGGAGCGTACGAACTTCGATGTTGAGATGATAAGAGAGACCGGCATCTGCTCGGGTATAGAGAATTATACGAGACAGTTATCGGGACTTAAGCCGGGAGAACCGCCTTATACGCTGATGGATTATTTCCCGGATGATTTTCTTATAATAGTTGACGAGAGTCACATATCGCTGCCTCAGATTGGCGGTATGTACAGGGGCAATCTGGCACGTAAGACTACGCTTGTAGATTATGGTTTTAGACTGCCGTCCGCTATGGATAACAGGCCATTATGCTTTGAGGAGTTTGAAGGTAAGATTAATCAGATGCTATTTGTATCCGCTACTCCGTCTAAGTATGAGGCGGAGCATGAGTTACTACGGGCAGAGCAGATACTTCGTCCTACGGGACTTCTGGATCCGGAGATATCAGTCAGACCTATAGCGGGTCAGATTGACGATCTTTTGTCTGAGATAAGGAAAGAGACTTCTGGCGGCAATAAAGTATTGGTCACGACGCTTACCAAGAAAATGGCCGAGGATCTGACATCATATTTGCGTGAAGCGGGTGTTAAGGTTAAGTATCTGCACTCTGATATAGACACACTTGAACGGGCCGAGATAATAAGAGATTTGCGTCTCGGTGTATTTGATGTGCTTGTGGGTATCAATTTGCTTCGTGAAGGCCTTGATATCCCGGAGATTTCGCTTGTGGCGATACTTGATGCAGACAAGGAAGGATTCCTTCGTTCGGAGACCTCGCTTATACAGACTATTGGCCGAGCGGCTCGTAACTCTGAAGGCCATGTTATAATGTATGCTGATAATATGACGGATTCCATGAAGAATGCGATCTTGGAGACTGAGAGACGTCGTACCATCCAGAAGGCTTACAATGAAGAACATGGAATTACGCCGACGACAATTAAGAAGGCGGTGCGCGACCTTATAAGCATAAGCAAGAAGGTTGCGGAAGAAGAAGCGAGATTCGTGCGTTCGCCTGAAGAGATGTCGATTGAAGAACTTGAGAAGTGTATTGAGGAAGTTAAGGTTAAGATGAACAGAGCGGCTGCGGATCTTAATTTCGAGGTGGCAGCGGAGCTTCGCGATAAGATGCTTTCACTTCGCAAGATGATAGAAGATATTAAGAATGATTAATTATTGAGGTATATATGAAGTCGGAACATAAGCTTATTAAGATAAGGGGAGCAAGAGAGCATAATCTTAAGAATGTGGACATTGATATACCGCGTGACGAGCTCGTGGTATTTACGGGCCTTAGCGGTTCGGGCAAGTCATCGCTTGCATTCGATACGATATATGCGGAAGGGCAGAGACGTTATATGGAGTCCCTGTCTTCTTATGCGCGGCAATTCCTTGGCCAGATGGAGAAGCCTAAGGTTGAGAAGATAGAAGGTTTGTCGCCTGCAATTTCCATAGATCAGAAGTCGACCAATCATAACCCCCGTTCGACGGTTGGAACAGTTACCGAGATATATGACTATTTCAGATTATTATATGCACGTATCGGAATTGTTCACTGCCCGGAATGCGGAAGAGTGATCAATAAGCAGACGGTGGATCAGATGGTTGATGCGATAATGGCACTCCCGGAGGGTACGAAGATACAGCTTCTTGCACCTGTTGTCCGCGGTCGTAAGGGTGAGCACCAGAAGCTTTTTGAGAGAGTAAGGAAGAGCGGTTATGTCCGTGTGATTGTAGATGGTAACCTATATGAACTTACCGAGGATATACAGCTTGATAAGAATATCAAGCATAGTATAGAGATTGTTGTGGACAGATTGATAGTTAAGCAGGGTATAGAGAAGCGACTTACGGATTCTATCGAGAATGTCCTTGCATTATCGGAGGGATTACTGGCGGTTGATGTTATCGGAGATAAACAGATGCTTTTTTCCGAATCTTTTTCATGCCCTGATTGCGGAATAAGTATACCGGAGGTTGAACCGAGAAGTTTCTCCTTCAATAATCCTTTCGGTGCCTGTCCCGAATGTGTGGGACTTGGTTATAAGATGGACTTTGATCCCGATCTTATGATTCCGGATAGAAGCTTATCTATTAACGAGGGCGCTATTCAGGCTATGGGATGGATGTCTTCCGGTGATGAGAAGTCTTTTACTCATGCTTTGCTTGTGGCGTTGGCTAAGGAGTATAAGTTCTCGCTTGACGTGCCTTTTAAGGATCTGCCTGAGAATATAATCGAAATGATCATATACGGTTTTGACCGTGAGGTGCCTGTACATTATAAGGGATATCGAGGTGAGGGTGTATATCCGACCAGGTTCGAAGGCCTTATAAAGAACGAGGAGAGACGATACAGAGAGACTGCGTCGGAATCGATGAAGAAGGAATACGAGGAGTTTATGCGTTTCACTCCTTGCACATGCTGTAATGGGCAGCGATTGAAGAGAGAATCCTTAGCAGTAACGGTCGGAGATAAGAATATATATGAGACTACGCTTATGTCCGTTAAGGATCTTAGCAAGTATCTTAATAATCTTAATCTTACTCACCAGCAGGAGCTTATAGGCGCCGAGATACTTAAGGAAATCAGAGGAAGAGTAGGATTCCTTATGGATGTAGGTCTTGATTATCTGTCTTTATCCCGTGCGACAGCATCCCTTTCCGGCGGTGAGGCGCAGAGAATCCGTCTTGCGACACAGGTTGGTTCAGGTCTTGTGGGAGTTGCATATATACTTGATGAACCGAGTATCGGACTTCATCAAAGAGATAACGAGAAGCTCCTTCATACTTTGAAGAGCTTAAGAGATCTCGGTAATACGCTTATCGTGGTTGAGCATGATGAGGATACCATGTTTGCAGCCGATTATATTGTCGATATAGGTCCGGGAGCGGGAGAACATGGCGGTAAGGTAATTGCCGCAGGAACAGCGAAAGAGATAATGGCATGCAAGGATTCCCTAACGGGCGCATATCTTTCCGGTCGTATTAAGATACCTGTACCGGATAAGAGGCGTAAGCCTACGGGATTCATTAAGGTATTGAATGCCCGCGAGAATAATCTTAAGGGGATAGATGTTGAATTTCCGCTTGGCGTCGTTACGGCGGTAACCGGCGTTTCCGGTTCCGGTAAAAGTTCTCTTACCAATGAGATCCTTTATAAGGCGCTTGCCAAGAAGCTTAACAGAGCGCGCATAGTTCCGGGTCGTCATGATGGTATAGAAGGTGCGGAGCAGTTAGATAAGATTATTGATATAGATCAGTCGCCGATAGGACGAACTCCGAGATCGAATCCTGCGACATACACGGGCGTGTTCGATCAGATAAGAGACCTTTTTGCGGCTACACAGGATGCCAAGGCAAAGGGTTATAAGAAGGGCCGCTTCAGTTTCAATGTCAAGGGTGGCAGATGCGAAGCCTGTTCCGGTGACGGTATCATCAAGATTGAGATGCATTTCCTTGCAGATGTCTACATTCCGTGTGAAGTATGCCATGGTATGAGATATAATCGCGAGACTCTGGATGTTAAGTATAAGGGCAAGAATATATACGAAGTTCTCGATATGACGGTTGAAGAGGCATTATCCTTCTTCGAGCATGTGCCGAGTGTTAAGAACAAGATTCAGACTTTATATGACGTGGGTCTTGGATATATTAAGCTTGGTCAGCCTTCTACCGAATTATCCGGTGGTGAAGCCCAGCGTATCAAGCTTGCAACTGAGCTTAGCAGAAGAAGTACCGGTAAGACCATCTATATTCTTGACGAGCCTACTACGGGTCTTCATTTTGCCGATGTTCATAAGCTTACGGAGATTCTTCACAAGCTGGCGGATGGCGGCAATACGGTTGTTGTAATTGAGCATAATCTTGATGTTATTAAGACTGCGGATTACATAATCGATATGGGTCCGGAAGGCGGTGATGGGGGTGGCACCATAATTGCGCAGGGCACGCCGGAAGAGATTGTTAAGGTTAAGAAGTCATACACCGGTCAGTTTTTGAAAAAATACCTGGAATAATTACATTGTTTATGAAGCTCAATATATAATCAATCATTCGCTGTGACTCCGCTGCTAAATTCATGCTTCGTAAGGATACCAAGCTTGCGTCGCGCAAAACTCGCTAAGCTCGCAATATAAAGCGAGGCGAGCGAGTTGTGAGCGACGAACGCTTGAATTACCGCTCGATGTATGAGCTTAGTGCAGTCAATAGCAGCTCAGGAACGTATATATGTCGGGCTTTTTTTATACACATAGAACACAATAAAATAAAGGGCGTTGCGCACGCAACACCCTTATTAACGGGGAGTGCCCTTCACTTCACAGAAGCGAAGGGCATGAGTTATGAAAAATATATTAGCCTATCAGCTAGTACAACAAGCATTATATAGTCAGCATGTGATGAATACGTGATGAAACCTAAATTTCTTATGAAAATTCGAAAAAATTCTTTAAAAACAGCCTTGCATTGTATATAATGTAGGTAGTAAAATTGTGTGAGTTGTGAAGAAGTATGCAGTTTTACCCGGGACATAAGTATTGAGAAGCTCCGTTTTTTTTAAGCGATTATTAAGATTTTACATAGATTGAAGGGAGAGTTTTATGGCATCGACAGATATTGGTATCGATCTTGGTACCGCCAGCGTATTAGTCTATATTAGAGGCAAAGGTGTTGTTTTAAAAGAGCCTTCCGTAGTTGCTTTTGATCGTGATACACAGAAGATTAAGGCAATCGGTGAGGACGCAAGACTTATGCTCGGTAGAACACCGGGCAATATAACGGCAATTCGTCCGTTAAGACAGGGAGTTATCTCCGATTATACGGTTACTGAGAAGATGCTCAGATATTTTATACAGAAAGCAATCGGCAAGAGATTATATCGTAAGCTCAATATTGCGGTTTGCGTACCGAGCGGCGGAACCGAAGTTGAGAAGAAGGCTGTAGAAGATGCGGCAATTAACTGCGGTGCTAAGGAAGTATTTATTATTGAGGAACCGATTGCAGCAGCCATCGGTGCCGGAATTGATATAGGTAAGCCTTGTGGCAATATGATAGTTGATATCGGAGGAGGAACAACCGATATAGCTGTTATATCACTTGGCGGTACGGTAGTAAGTACATCTGTTAAGATTGCCGTAGATGATTTTGACGAAGCAATCATCAGATATATGAGAAAAAAGCATAATTTACTTATCGGTGAGAGAACAGCCGAAGATATGAAGATTAAGGTCGGAACCTGCTTCCCGTTGGCAGAGGATATGACAATGGATGTAAGAGGACGTAACCTTGTAACCGGACTTCCGAAGAGCGTTCCGGTATCTTCATCCGAGATAGAAGAAGCATTAAGAGAGACAACGTTACAGATAGTTGAAGCTGTTCATTCCGTACTTGAGAAGACACCGCCTGAGCTTGCAGCAGATATTGCGGATCGCGGCATCGTATTAACGGGTGGCGGAGCAATGCTTAGAGGACTTGATGAGCTTATTCAGTCCAAGACCGGTATTAATACAATGGTTGCAGAAGATGCAATGGTATGTGTTGCAATCGGTACAGGTAAGTATGTTGAGACCATGACGGGAAAAGTGGTTGATTAATAGACTAGGGAAGGTCGCTTAAGTTAAGAAAGGAGCGACATAATATGGTAAAAGGTTTGTATACTGCTTATACCGGTATGATTAATCAGATGAATCGCCTTGATGTTCTTACCAACAACCTGGCTAATTCAGCAACAACCGGTTTTAAGAAGGAAGGCGCAACGACACAGTCATTCGATTCCATGTACACCTTCAGAATTAAGGATGTATCTTCATATCGATTGGCGAGCAGAATCGGTTCCATGAGCCTCGGAGCCAAGATCGGTGAGAACTATACCGATTTTGATCAAGGTTCATTTAGAGAGACCGGAAATATGTGCGATTTTGCTTTGGGAGGCAAGGGCTTCTTTGCTATAGCTTTTACCAACAAAGCAGGAGAGACATCGATTAAATATACAAGAGACGGTTCTTTTGTCCTTAATACGGAAGGATACCTGGTTACCAAAGACGGTGACTATGTACTTAACGAAGCAGGAGCATTAAATGGTGCAACCGGTGAAGCAAGTTATATCCGTGTTGACCCGGCACTGCCGATTCTTGTTGATTCTGACGGAAGAGTATATCAGAATGATGAACTTGTAGGTGCAATCGGAATTGTGGACGCTGAGGATTACAATTATATAGAACATTACGGAGAGAATCTGTATCAGCTTCATGACGGCGGCAGAATCATAGCATCCGATGCGGAATGCTATCAGGGCGTGCTTGAGATGTCCAATGTTAATGTAGTAAGCGAAATGGTTCAGATGATTAACGTAACAAGAGCCTATGAATCCAATCAGAAGGTAATTCAGACGATTGATACTACTTTGGAGAAAGCGGTTAATCTTGGCAGATTAAGCTAATATAATCAGGGAGAATTATTTTTAATTCTCCCTTAAGTTTTTTAAGTGGATAGCCGATATAAAGAATATATCGTATTTTACCTTGATTTAAGGAGTGATTGACATATGATGAGAGCACTTTGGTCGGCTGCATCAGGAATGATTTCGCAGCAGACAAACGTAGATACAATAGCAAATAATATTTCCAACGTTAATACAACAGGTTTTAAGGCGGACAGAGCAGAGTTTAAGTCATTGCTTTACCAGACCATGCAGGCGAGAACCACAACTGCCAACGGTGCGCGTAAACCGGTTCCTGCACAGGTAGGACTTGGTACCAGACTTGCTGCAATTTCAACCGATTTTACACAGGGCTCTTTTACAGCGGTAGATTCTGCTACGGCGTTTGCTTTACAGGGCAAGGGATTCTTTGCTGTCATGGGAGATGACGGCGAGATGTATTATACGAGAAATGGTGATTTCCATTGGGCAATAGGTACTGATGGAGTTACCTTATCGACAAGTGATGGTCTTCCTGTACTTGACAGTAACGGTGAACCGATTGTGCTCCCTGAAGATGTAAGTACGAATCAGGTATTGTGGACAATGAATACCGGTGAGATAGGTTATGTTAATGCAGCGGGCGAGTATGTAGCCCTTGATCAGCAGATAGGCGTATGGCAGTTTAATAACCCGGCAGGCCTTGAGAAGGTTGCGGGAACAAGATATCGTGAGACTCCGGCTTCCGGTGAAGCCATGAATGAGCTTGAGAATCCGCAGCTTACAAGAACCGATATCAAGAATGGCTATATCGAAGCATCCAATGTTCAGATTGCCGATGAAATGGTTAACTTAATCGTTGCACAGCGTGCATACGAGATGAATAGTAAGGCTATTCAGGCGGCAGACGAGATGCTCGGACAGGCTAACGGCCTTAGAAGATAAATAGTTAGGGGGATTTGAATATGGATCCTATATCGTCATATCTTAATAATATTCCGACAGATACCAACAGCGATAAATTTGAGAATAAGCTTAAAGCGGATCTTTCAAAGTCAACGGATTCCGAGCTTATGAATGTATGTAAGGAGTTCGAGGCATATTTTACCGAGCAGGTATTTAAGGCCATGGACAAGATGGTTCCGAAGAGCGATATGCTTTCTTCTTCCAATCAGCAGTTACACGACTATTATAAGGGACAGCTGATTCAGAAGTATGCGGAGCAGAGTGCTGACGGCGAAGGACTTGGAATTGCCAAGATGCTCTACGAGCAGATGAAAAGAAATTACGACATTAAAGAATAATGATGTGAAGTCATTTATTAAAGCGCCACGCGGGTGGCGCTTTTTGTTGTTGGATGTTACAATCTTTAATAATTTGAGATTTACGGATTGAGTAAATGAAAACGAATATTGGTACGTAGATCATGTAAAAGGACATACGGACTAAAGAGAAATGACTTGAATCATCCTATAATTCAGCAGGTTTATATTTATTTTATAATTTCTTCGCCTTGCGTCGCGGAAGAATCTTATATACAATGTTAGTAGATTATTAAGGGGATGGATAGGCAATGATTACCATAGAGGGATACATAATTTCCGTAAGATTCCGCTCGGATGAGACAGGATACACTGTCATGGATTTTGAGAGCGACGGCGAGAAGATTACAGCTGTCGGCACTCTTAATATAGCAGAACCCGGAATGACGCTTGCGCTTTCGGGTGATTTTGTCGTACATGCGAGTTATGGTGAGCAGTTTGTCTTTACTGATGTGGAAGAGAGGGTTCCGAGAGATAACATCGATATAGAGAGATATCTGGGATCCGGTGCAATCAAGGGAATAGGTATTGCACTTGCATCAAGGATAGTTACGAAGTTTGGCGAAGATACCTTACGGATACTTGATGAGGAGCCGGAGCGTCTTGCGGAAGTTAAGGGCATATCGGACAGGAAGGCTGCGGAGATAGCGGAACAAGTCAGAGAAAAGCGCGACCTAAGGGAAGCCATGATGTTCCTGCAAAAGTATGGTATAAGCATTAACCTTGCGGTTAAGATATATGCAAAGTATAACATCGGATTATATAAGATTATGCGAGAGAATCCGTACAGGATTGCGGATGAGATAGAGGGAGTCGGATTTAAGAAGGCAGATGAGATTGCTTTCAAGGCGGGTATAAGCGTGGACTCCGATTTCCGTATAAGAAGTGGAATTAACTACATTCTCTCCAATGCATCGAGGGAAGGGCATACTTATCTTCCGCGTAAGGACCTTGCGATGCGATCCGTTGAGCTTCTTATGGTTCCGAGAGAAGCTATAGAGACACAGATTGATAATCTTGCAATGGAACGTAAGCTTGTCCTTAAAGATGACGGCGATGAAGACAAAAGAGTCTATTCTTCGTTCTATTATTATCTGGAGCTTGCATCTGCCAGAGATTTAATCGGACTTAAAGTGAATTTTAAGCGTGATAAGGTTATTGACAGGTTTATTGATAAGTTTGAAAAGGATAACGGAATAGAACTTGATGAACTGCAAAAAGAGGCAATAATCTTGGCGGCGAGCGAAAGCCCTCTGGTTGTAACGGGTGGTCCGGGTACCGGTAAGACTACGATAATTAATGCAATGATAAGATATTTCGAGGAGAATAATCTGACCTTTGTACTTGCAGCCCCTACCGGACGTGCGGCAAAGAGAATGAGCGAGGTTACGGGATATGTTGCCTCGACCATACACAGACTTCTTGAGATGAACGTGTCTATGGGCGACAGACTTGAGTTCAGACGTGATGACTCGGATCCTTTGGATGTGGACGTTATAATAATCGACGAGATGTCGATGGTAGATATACAGCTATTTAATGCGCTTTTAAAAGCTGTTATACCGGGAACCAGACTTATAATGGTGGGAGATGCGGCGCAGCTTCCTTCAGTAGGTCCGGGTGCGGTCCTTCATGATATAATTGCGAGCGAAGCGATTAAAGTGGTTAAGCTTAAGCATATATTCAGACAGGAAGGTAATAGTGCCATAGTGGAGAATGCGCATGCGATAATAGAAGGCCGAGAGGTGTTGACGGATGTTAAGACCGAAGACTTCTTCATGCTTAAGAGATATGATTCGGACAGCGTTATTGCGGTAGTTACGGAGCTTTGGATGAAGCATCTTCCGAAGCATTTAAATGTCTCGCCCCTTGATATACAGATCCTTACGCCGACAAGGATAGGCAATACCGGTGTAGAACACCTTAATATGGTATTGCAGCAGTATATTAATCCGCCTACTGACAGAAAAGCGG